>NZ_JAMPOG010000009.1:0-226751 GCF_028480065.1 Providencia sp. PROV189 | reverse complement strand
CTGGGCTATAAGCAGGATAATTATGTCAATTATCATTCTATTTAACATAATGGCTCTTACATTTTGGGTGTAGATAAGACCCATTATGTCAAATTAGTTACTTTTGAATAGAATATTCCATTTGCCTTGTAGAAAAAGAGACGCCTTGTTTTTCTGCTTCATTAGACCAATATTTTGCCATCTTTTTATCTTTGGGAACCACAAAACCTCGGTCATAAAATATTGATAAAGCTAGTTGTGCCTCAGGAAAGCCAGCCTCAGCAGACTTGCGAATGTAACGTTCTGCTATGATAGCGTCTTGATCAACTCCTTTACCATGTAAGAAAAGAGTGCCTAAACCATAGTATGCTTCAGCTGAGTTTCTCTTGATTGCTAGTTCGTAATAATTAAAAGCTTTTTGGTAGTCATGTGGGTAGTTCTTACTGTAGTGGTATATATAACCAAGCTTCTCTAATGCTTTTAGAGAACCCAAATCTGCGGCTTTTTCAAATGCTTTAATTGCTGCGGTCATATTAACATTTGTCCCGATACCAAATTCATAAGCGCCACCGAGCAAGTAGTAAGATTCCGGTGTTCCTTCAATAGCAGTTTGCAAGCTAACAACTGTAAATGCGACGAGGCCGGATCCATAAGTCCCATCGTAGTTGAATGGTTTGGAGTGAGCGAACGGAATGGTAAAACAATATGATATTATTAGCGAAAGAGCGAGTTTGTTCATCGTAATTTATTTCCTTATAAGATTATATTTATTCTATCTAACTTAAGTGATATTTTTAAGCTTATCAATCGATTTTAACTAATTATGGGTGCTTGATTTGCAGTGCGTAATGACGATAAGAAATTTACTATGCCAATCCCATTTCCATTTGATTTTAAAAATCCTGGCTATACGTAGGTGTTTGAATGGCGAATGGAGCGATGGAAATCACAGGAGCCAGGCGTTACGGAAAAAAACGTGATATGGGAATGAGTTGGTTAACTGTAGGATTGGCTTGCACAGTATGTAATTTTAATCGTGGCATCAGCGTAGGCATTGGTAGCTGTAAAGAAGAGTACGTCGATAAAATTGGTGTGCCTAAATCGTTGTTAGAAAAAGCGCGTATTTTTATGTCTTATCTACCGGCTGAATTTTGTTTCGGTTGGGATAGGGCTAAAGACGCACCTCACATGAGAATTAAATTCCCTTATACTTACTCAATCATATCAGATGAGTGTGGTGATAGTATTGTGTGGGGAGATCGTGCGAGTTTTTATATTGTCGATGAAACCGCTTTCCTTGAGCGACCCACTTTAGTAGATGCTTCACTCTCTGCGACAACCAACTCCCGACAAGATATTTCAACCCCTAAATAGTAGCAGAGAAAAGCTGGCGGAATGGAACAATAAATAATAAATTGCATTTAAGCATCAAGTCACGTTGTTGATTCCGGTGCTTACTTTCCATGATTAATTAAGGAACTAAGGTTGATGAAAAGCCGTTATCAGATTCAATTTTCACTATCGAGATTGGAAGTAGAGAAAATACAAAAGCTAATACAACAGCCTGTTGTTATAGATAAAGAAAAAATGCCATACAGGTTATTCACTAAGCTATGGAATATATTTTCAATGATATCGATTGCATTAGGGGGCGTATTATTAATAATTGGATATGAGGCTTATTCAGTTTTGGATGAATTTTCTGTTCTTAAAGACTTAGGTTTTTTTTCCTTTTGTGGCTTGATTATCTCATTGATATGTCTGTATATAACATTTCGCATAGAGCAGCGTTACATAGAAAAAAACGAGAAAAAAGAACAAAGTAATCCTGACAGACTAGTTAAGATTAAAATTAATAGGAAATATATAGACAGTATTATGAAAGGTACTCTAATAAGGGTATTTTGGCAAAATATAGAAGAATGCTATATCAAGGAAGAATACATGTTTATTTTTGCTTTTGATGGTGAAGGAGCCGTTATCCCAGCGAGTGCTCTAGCAGATGGTGAATTTCAAGAGTTATATCAGTTTGTTAGGGAGCAGATGGCTAGCCATAAATCCAAATAAAAAGACCGTCAAAGCATAAGCCAAGGTAATATGAGCCTGTTTAGAAATTTGTGTATTTGCCTGATTTTGATATGTTCAATCTAACATCAAAAGCAGGTTGTTTTATGGACGAAAACAATTATAGGCTCTGGCTAACGAATTGGTCGAAAATCTCAAAACCCTTGAAGATCTCAACCAGTTCGATCGCCTGCTGAAAAAATCAGTATTGAAGCAGCGCTCAATGCTGAAATGACTTACTACATCGGCTATGATAAAAACCAGTCTAGAGTAAGCGTCAGTGCCTGCAATAGCTATTCGACAAAGACGGTTTCTACTGGCGACGGTGCGCACTTTCCGCGATTGTAACGACTCCTTCGAACCGCAATTGGTGAAAAATAGATCGATATGGATAACCTGATCCTGTTGCTGTACCCAAAGGTATGACCACCCGTGAGGATGCTGTTGCCTTCAAAGAGCGGTATGGCGCCGATGTTTCGCCGGAGATGGCCTCAAAGGTCACTGATGCCGCGATGGAATAGGTTGTTAAATGGCAGAATTGGTCAATTGATACTGTCTATCCCATTGTTTACCTTGACTGTATTTCCCTAAAAGTACAACAGAACAGCCTCGTCATTAACAAATTCGTATTTCTAGCACTGGGTATCAATATCGAAGGCCAGAAAGAGCTATTAAATATGTGGCAGACCGAAAATGAAGGCGCAAAGTTCTGGCTTAATATGCTGACAGAGCTGAAAAACCGTGGTCTGAATGATATCCCCATTGCGCGTTGACGGGCGGAAAGGCCCCCATGCCATGTATCCGTAGGCACGTATCCAGTTGTGTATCACACATACTCAAGAGTTCTCCTTTTATCCCTTGATATCAGGAAAGAATAGGGCAAATAGTGGTACATCAAAGTTGTTCAAAATAGCTAAAGGCTTTCATGAGATCACTTTCGCTTTCTGGCTTATTCAAATCTACGCCTGTCGCTTTCATTGTGATTTTAAATAGCTCTTCCCGTGTTATACCAAGTCTAGCAGAAACATGATTAGCGCAGCTTCTAACATGGGATGCTCTTTGATTTAAAGGTAATTCAGAGTTGAGGGCTTTTGATCTCGAACTATTGTGTGACATAAATTAACCCTAATAAATTCAACATGAGTTATTGTAACATTAGGAGACGCTGAAATTACAAGCTCGTACTGATGGACAAATTTAAAATAAATGATAGGCCAAAAATGAAAACTAACAAAAAGATAATGGAATTGGGTGAAAAGCTTAAAGATAGACTGCCACTAGAGCGAGTTATTTTCGCGGTCGAATATGTTAATTATTGTGAAAGTCCTTTAGCTTTAGAAACGTTACGTGATTATATCGAAGAATACGATGTAGTGATTACTCATGATGAATATAATTCCTTCATCGAAATAGCAGAAGAATTAAATATCCAGCTAGATACGAAAGACTTAATTGTGAGGTGAAAAAATTGAATAACCACAGTGCAAATAAGCACTCAGGATATACATCAATACGTTATCATAAAATTACCCTAGTGCTACATTAAGGTTTCAGGTGGTCAAATTGACCGTTAGTAGATAAAACTCATTAATAGTTACACCTATCAGATGAAAACTATTTTTGGGTTAATAGTTCAATATTTGACAAGGCGCTACTGTTGTTAATGAATAATTAGGTTAGCGTAAAACTCTAAACGAAGGTGGTAATCATGAATTTTCAGCATTTTCGAATAGCTAGGCCAGTGAGCAATTTAACAAAAAGTCGTGAAATGTATTGCGGTGGGCTAGGGCTAGAAATAATTGGCTCATTTTCAAATCATGATGGTTTTAGTGGGTGCATGTTAGGAAAAGTAGAGCTGGGTTGGCATATTGAATTTACGGAATGCCATGAGCACCCCGTATCACCATCCCCTACAAATGAGGATTTATTGGTGCTGTATATCCCAAATCGAGAAGAGTGGCTTGATGTTTGTTTGAAAATGGATAATGCAGGATTTAATAGAGTGAGATCATTTAATCCATATTGGGATATTGAGGGAGTGACATTCAGTGATTGTGATGGGTATAGAGTTGTTCTACAGAACGGAAAATGGGGCTAGTGTATTACACGGTTAAGATTATCTTTGCTTGGCGTTTCAGTATCTGCAATAAATTGATTATTGATGATACTTATGCAACATTCGTAATAAACCCTATCATAGCATAATAGAATGATAATCGTGCTCACAAGATAGCCAGAAAAATGTATGTAGGGAATAAAAAGGGGCATTCAATCTATCTTTTAAAATAATTAAAAATTAATTATATCAAATTGCTAGTCCCCGCGTTGGCAATAAAAATAACCTTTATTACTAAATGACTAGATGAATTTATTTTCGATGAAAATCATGCTTCATGATATTTTCAGATGCCCGTTCAGAATATAAATTTTACGTTAGGAAATTTTATGCATGATTTCTGATTATCTACGTCTGGCGCTGATATATCCTGCAAAATCCTTCCAGTAGAATGGTGATATTGTTCCGACTAAAAAGAAGATATCTTCCCAACGAATGATATGTACTTAACCTAGAAATAAGCAACGGTAAAAAAAGCAGTGGCATAGATAGCTAGAAAGTACCACTGAAAAACAAAGGCGCTTTCTTGAATGTTATGATGTTCATGATGCATTGCCAGCGGCGTTGCATTCATCTTATGGGATACGGGCTTAAAAGCCTACTTTTGCCATTGAGGCATGAATAATTTGCAAAAATCATCGACATGACAGAATAAATTAACTAGATTACGCATAGCGGGTTCCTCAGTGAAAAGTTATTTCTTGGTCGAAAGATCTGATCACAGAACCCGCTTTTAGTTCCTTTCTTTTTTGTTTTTCTTATCCCGAGTTCAGGTTAATTAATAATTCAATGAAGTAATCAAGAAAAAGATAATAAAAATCAGTAAAAAAATGGCAGATAGACCAACTAATACACGAAACATATTAAGCAGATCAATGGCAATGCTAGATTTGTTGTCATTTTTGTTGATTGGCTTGGAACTTATCCCTTTAAACGACAGCCAAATAATCAAGAGCAACACGGGACCTAGAATGAGCGTAGTAATACCTAAGACAATGGGGACTAAAGCCATAATGTATTCCTAATCTTGCGATGCAGGTTTCATAAGGAGAAATTATACAAAAATACGGTAACAAAAATAATTAATGGAATAAAAAATGAAGCAAAAAATGAGTAAAGGCACCCAGACATAGAAGTATCACCTTTATATTTATGATCCATATAAAGGGCTATGGCTGTGAATGAAATAAACGAAACAATGAATGCAATAAAAAGAGCAGCTCCTAAGTCAGCCATAATAGATAAGTTCCTGTTCAATCGAAGTTGCCAGTATACATAAGTTAAATATTTATAGCCATCAGCTAATCGCTAGTGGTTTTTTCATTTATGGAAACAGTCATGTTAAATAAGAGGAGTGCGGCGCATTGTTGCTGCCTCATGTGTTATCTATATTCCTTATGTAGTGAGCGCATACTGAGAATCAAACACAATGAATACCACCGTTTGGGTTGTTTTTCTGGAGATCACAGTAACGTTTGCTGTGGATAGAAGAAATGACGTGACAGCGGGACAATCAAAAATCTATTTTTATGAGTGGGCTTTTTAATCAGCGAAGAAGATAAACACGATGGCTAAACCAGATTGGGGGACTTTAGCCGGTGCATCTTGCCAGTTATTTGTGGGGGGAAGGAGGGGAAGTTTGGCGTTGAGGCAATCACTCGCTATTAAGGTGATGCGCTTAAAATGGCCACACAACATTTAGGGGTGGTGAAAACCCGAACTGAATTAACCAGCAAAGGCGGCGAACCTATCAAAACCGAAGTTGCAAACATGATTTCACAAGAAGTTGCCGACGCTTATAAAAAACTAATGGGTTAATTACTGGAAATAGCCGTTTTAGCGAAAAAATAGGTTATGCAAAAACACCTATTTTACGTACGTTTTATTCACTGAGAATTTATGCATTTTTAAGGAGTAATTTAGATAAATGGTGCTTATCTGCAGAAACTAAATTGAACCTGTTTTCCGTAGGGGTAAGCACCATAATTTTAAATAAAAATGTGTTAGTCACATTTAAGTGGGGGGCAGGATGCCCCTTAGGGGGTGTCGTTTAAAAGAAACAATAAAAGCATTGCCACGGCGTTATTAATCATATGCAAAATAATTGGTGCCATAAGCGAATTAGTCTGAATTCTGACATGGCAAAAAATAACGGACATCACAAAAATCATAATAAATGTGGCAGGTGAATTATATTGATGGTGTATCATTGCAAATAGTACAGAGGTGATAATAATCATCACATGCTTGCCATTTGGGCCGTAGCCCATTCCGGCATTCAGTAAAAAGCCTCTGAAAATAATTTCTTCAATAATTGGCGCTGCGAAAACGACTGACACGACCAGAATAAACTGATGCAATGGTGATAGGGCGAGCATCTCAAGTATCGATGTTTCATCTTCTCCGTAAAACATAGTTGCAACAGATAATATGACCATTGCTATTATTGGAAGCCTGAGATCTGAAAATCGTACTGTGCCGAAAGGCATTAGCCCGGTTCGTTTCTGGTAATATGCTCGAGAGAACAGGGAATAAGGTAAGATAAATAGAATCGTAAATAGTGGCCAAGCGGCTAAGGCATCGTTATAGGTGGTTATTCCAGGAAATGCCAGTAAGGCATACTGAATTAAGTACCAACCTACAAAAAAACTGACGCAGACCAAGCTGTGTAGAACTCTGTCCATAGATATCATTATTATCCACATTGTTTTGTTGTTTATAAACGTTGATTTTAATGTATTACCAATAAAAAACCAAAAAATATTGGTTTTGTTTCATTTGCCATTGTCGAAGCGCTTAAGTGGATTATATTAAATAGCCCCTAAATGTAAGGAATTGACTAAGCCAACTCCTTCCCATTTGATTTAAAAATACTGAGCTATTTCCTGCATGATGAGCATGTGACAAAGACAATCCAGCCCAATTTATCATTGATTGGGGGATGATTAACGACCCACGTAATCCTGAGCGTGGCTTACCCTCGTATATTCCATTTACTGCTCTTTCCTTGGCAGGAAGAATGGGCTAAACGGTTTATCAGTAACGCACTAACAAAATATCGTCGTCTGTAATGAGGCGGCGCTAATCTCCCAGAGCGAGAATGATACGTATGATAATGTAAAACAATGCTATTAGCTTAATGAAACTTAATTTTAACTCTTATCTGGAGTAATAGCTATCATATATCTAGATATGGTGTATAGCTCGTAGGCTTACAATGATGTTGATGTGGGGCACGCACTGCAAAAGTAAATATACCTGCTCGTAATAAAAGTAAAATCGCAATACCAAGGCCAGCCACGAGCAAAAATCACACTCAGGATGAGTAAATTAAAAATGCATTTGACCTTGGTTTTGCTTGCCACGAAAAAACCATGGAAAATTAGCTAAGGTAAAGTGAGTGCTGAATATCACAGGGAAATTTGTTGCAGGAATTACTTATCTGCCAGTTGATGACTTAAAAAGTATCAACAGCGTATTGATAGTGCTGCAAACTCTTAATGAGCCAATAGAAGTATTGAACTTCAATGATCTTAGTTTATCCCAATCAAGTTCAAGTCATGTGAACTATTACCAGCAAACAGATGATATGTTTGTTCTTGTTTCATCTTTAATTAAAAGCTGGATAAGAAACCACCCAGTTGCTAATGCGAATAAATGAACCGCTATGATGGCGAGTTGTGTTTATCTACTGCTTAACGGTTATGAGTTAACTACCCCAAAGAATGAGGTCATAGAGATGGCTAATGGAATGGCGACCAAAGAATATTCGCTTATTGAGTGAGATGGTTGGTTAAGTTTCTGATTTAGGCCTTTTGACTTAAGACAATTGTGTGAGTAAACGGAGACAGCAGCCATCTCAATCATCAAGATAAAGATAGACTAGTTCACTGTGGCGATTTTCCTATGTATAAAAAAGTCGAAGGTGTTATCACCTCAGCTATAGATAATACCATCATCGACCAACCTGCTCATTTCGCTAACAAAATTATTGGTTATTCAGATAGCACATGATTTTAAGGTCGCAGAATTATGTAAGACAGAAGTGTTTATTTGAATAGCAAATAAGTGATACTGATTAGAAAGGGAAGGTATCCAGTATTGAAAAGATATAAAGAATAATGTTAACAAGAGATATATCACTAAAATATATACGATTATATCAAAAATCTTTCCCGTGTGCTGATTGCGTTCAAATATAACAATATAAATCTTATTTAAGTCTGAATAGGATTTATATTAACTAGCCATACGGGAACAGCAATAGTTAAAATAACAAGTCAACAAAAAGCAACATCGCTACACATATGCAGATATAAAGAAAAGGGGGATGCCATCATCTTGAGCAAAGGAGGGTGCAACCGATACTGCATGCCCCTCTTTCTTTAATGACGCTAACTAACAATGTTCACCAAATAAATACATTGTGTGATATTTTAATTGACTTGAGAGTCTTCTTGCTCAGCGAATGCTTGTAATTCCCTGATATATCTATGCCATTGCCTTCCCTTTATTTCTTGAGCGTATTCACGAATAGGGAGGGTTCGGTCATGAGTGATAGAGTGGTCGATTCGAGAAATTTCAAATATAACAACCTGTAGTGGTCAACTAAAATTGGCCACTGTTTTAGAGTTTTCCCAATATAATCGTTCTGACTCATTGGGAGTTAGACCACCGTTATACTGATGTGGCCTGAGTTGACAGTAATATCCAATGATGTAGCGAGTGATCTCTTGTTGAGCCTCAGCAAAGCTACGATAACCCACCGTTGGCACCCATTCCGTTTTCAGACTTCTAAAGAAGCGCTCCATCGGCGCATTATCCCAGCAATTTCCTCGGCGCGATAAACTCTGCTTTATTTGAAAACGCCACAATAATTGGCGGTATTTACGACTGGTATAGTGACTACCTTGATCGCTGTGGAACATGACACCTTTAGGCTTACCACGAGACTCATAAGCCATCGAAAGAGCTTTGCCTGTTAGCCTAGAATCAGGTGATAACGACATCGACCAACCAATCACTTTGCGGGCAAAAAGATCGATAACAACCGCTAAATACATCCACCGATTACCTGTCCAAATATACGTAACATCGCCAGCCCAGACTTCATTTGGCGCAGTAACCGCAAACTGACGACCTAAGTGATTTGGAACTTCAATATGTTCTTGTGAAGCTTTTCGGTAACGATGTCTTGGTACTTGGCAACTCACTAACCCAAGCGTTCTCATAAGCTTTGTCGCTCGGTATCGGCTCAGATTTACACCCTGATTTGTGACTATATCTGCAATGGTTCTCGCACCCGCAGAGCCATTGCTTGCGGCATGAGCCTCACTGACCAAGCTGCGCAGTTTTACTGTTTCAGCATTAATTACCGTTGGGCGTTTAAGCCAATAGTGATAACTACTTCGATGAACATTGAAGACTTCGCATAATGTTTTTACGCTGTAGCTCTGCTTGAGTTTCTTGATTATCAAGAATTGTTCAGTGAGTCCGACATCAACAGAGCCGTGGCTTTTTTTAATATTTCATTATGCTCTTCAAGGCGAGCCAACTTCTTTTTTAATTCCCGAATTTCTATTTGTTCAGGGGTCATCGGTGAAGCTTTAGGTGTTTTTCCTTGGCGCTCTTCTCTGAGCTGGCGAACCCATTTATCCATAGTGGACTTGCCCACATTCATGGCTTGGACTGCTTCAGTCACTGAGTAGTTTTGGTCTAGGACTAACTGCGCTGCTTCTAACTTAAATTCTGCGCTAAATAGTCGTCTTGTACGTTTTGTCATAGTGTCACCTGTTAACTTATGAGGTGATGATATCACCTCTAACTAAGTGACCAAATTCACTATGCCACTACAACCATCTCTCCATTAACTAAGTAGGTATAAATATTTTCACCTTGTTCAATCATCTCATAAATACAAAATACTGATTTTAATTCGGTAGGATGAATCACTTGCCTTAAGTAAGGGACTATCACCTCATTTTGTTTTATCATAAATTTCTGCATATAGTCTTGAGTGGTGTGTTTATTCTTCATTTATAAGCCTTTTAGCAATTCAGGGTTTAAATAACTATATATTTATAACCCGTCATAGTGAATGATCCCTAGCAACTGGCTCTCCAATTTTTGAGGACAAAACAGAAGATCAGGTCTCTGTCAGCAGTAGGCGTTCATAATGATCTATGGTTCGTTTAGCTCTTGAATTATTTCTGAAGAAAAGAACGATATTGACTCATGACTGTGTTTGGATAGTCGTTCAAAATGCGGTCACTTCATGACAAATCGTTTTTTGATGGATTCAAAATATTCAGTAAGATAATTGCCTATCTGTACACTGTATTTAGTGAAATTTCCTGACAATGATTCTGTCTGTAAAGTAATTTATCACGCTACCAAGTCAGCCTCTAAACAGTGGCGTATGTCAATTTGAAGCCGAAGGCAGGCGATGCATCGCTTTATTATTGAGCTTAGTGACAGCATAGATGACTATCTTAAATGCAAGGCAAATACACAAAGGTATTTTAGGTGCGGATATAAATTTATCCGTAAATGCTTCCCTCTCAGCAATCGCTTCCTTTAACAACATAAATATTTATCATGGAAATAGCGGTTTATTTAATAAGGAATAAAAATGTTTAATGTTGCTATTATTATTTTTGATGAATTTACTGATATCGATTATTTTTTGATGCGTGATATTTTTGGTCGCTGCCGTGAGGATTGGAATGTTAGCGTGTTGGGCACTAAACCCTTTCACACATCTACTCTTGGGCAAAAGGTCGAAACCGATGGTCACGTCTCACTTGCAAATCAAGCTGATGTCGTTTTATTCAGCAGCGGTCAGCAAGGTGTGCCAAATGCACTTGCCGATAAAAGTTTTATGCAGTCCTTTAAACTTAACAGTCAGCAACAAATCATTGGTTCTATTTGCGCAGGCTCCTTTATCTTACATAAGCTTGGATTATTGAATGACATTCAAGCAACGACACATCCCGATGCAAGAAATGCGTTTATTAATATGGGAGCAGACGTTGAAGATAAGCCTCTGGTTATTCGTGGTAATATCGGTACAGCAGGGGGTTGTTTATCCGCCTTATATTTAACGGGATGGATAGCTGAAAAACTTTTTGATAGTGACAAACGTCGACAAATGCATCGTCAGATATTACCTGCAAACCAACACGAGTTATATGAACAAATTATTGTTAATGCAATTACAGAAGCCCAACACTAAATTACAATAAGTTTTATTGGTTTTTAAATGCGAAATGGATTGCGCAATAGTCTGAACCATCTGCTCAGCGGGTGGTTATGTTTTGTGCTATAGCATCGCTATTCTTATTAAATATGTCATTTTTTACCTTGAATATTGATGAAAAATCAAAAACAGAATTGTTCAGTTATAGATGAACAACGTCAGGGCTGATAGAAAAAAATGGTGCCGCGTGGTGAGTGTTTAATTATACATATTGCTCAATGAATGACCTTGATAAGGCTTATTTTAATATTATCGGGTGTATTACTGTTTTGATAGCATTATTATCAACCCCCTTTTATCACTGCGCATAGCTGATGATTAATATAACAATGTGCTACAGTGATTATTAGTATTTGAGTGATCCCTCAACTAACCAAAAACATCAAAATAAAGCCTCACGGAAGTGAGGCTTATGTATATGCGCTTTGCTAAAGAAACACTAAAGATCCTATACACGGTAAATGAATAAAGAATATTGCTGAAAGTACCAATATCAGGGTTAGCAATAAAAGGATTGAATGTCTAAAAAAGCTTACGGATTTTGGATTTCTCAGGAAAAATATTAATAAAAATGGGATGATAATTCCTAATATAGATACATAAGTTAGATACTTATCCAAATATTTAAACATAACTAACCCTATTTAAATTGGCTCTTTATATTGTCATTTCACGTACATAAATGGCCATTTATATCTGCCAGCTAGTAAGGCCGTCAGTGCCAATGACATTGTAGTGACAGCGGCTGCAAGGTAGCTTCCTTTAGAGTAGTGCGGCATAACGAGTTTTAAATTCCCAGTTATAGGCCACACCAGCCTTGCTCTTGCCATTATCCCAATTCACCGACCAAGTCATTAGGCCTTTAATCGACAAGTTTTTGGCATCAAGACGCGCAAAAGCATTATAGACAGCTTGTTTATCAATCACATAACCAGAGCCAGCAGCATCGTTGTTGGCAGGCAAACCGATAACAAATTTAGAGGGTGGAATTTTTGTATAACCGCGGGTACCAGTAACTAGACTTTCAGTCAGGTAATACAAAAAGTCTTCTTTCATTGCGTCACTATTTTGGGAGAGCCAAGCACCTTTACCGCTCGTGGTTTCATCAACCCAAATACCATCGCCACCCTGATTATAATATTGCGGAGCAATAAAATCATAATATCCTTCTAGGGCATTGATATAATCTAGATAAGCACCGTTGATGCGTAAATATGGGAATTCTGGCGCCATACTGATAATAAAGTTTTTCCCTTCGGCGGCGTAATGTTCTTTTACTTTTTTCAATGCGGCAGGTAAAACTGTTTTATTATTAGCTGAACTAATGGCGGTTTGCTCTAAATCGATATCTAAGCCATCAAAGCCGTAGGTTTCCACCAAACGGATAATTTCATTAGTTAGCTTGTCTTCGTCGCCAGTTTTCAATTGGATATGCGCATCGGCACCACCTAGGGAAATGAGTACTGCGCGGCCTTGGCTGTTTAATACTCCGACTTGACGGCGGAACTCGGCATCCGACAGATTGTATGGCTTGAAGGTTGGAATACCTTCGCCTTTCATAAAGGCCACGGCCACCACGTTATATTCTTCAGGAATGTCTGTCAGATTCATATTGGCACATTGCCCCTGCTGATAGCCATCACTGGCACCCGCGGCCCAATTGTGCCAAAAACCCATCATAATTTTTTTATTAGAGATATCCGGCATGGCGGCTGCGTCATCTACGACTTGTGTATTGATAATGTTATCTGAGCTCATAGTAACCTCGTTATTTTAGGTAAGATTAATTCCACACGCGCCAATATTGGTGGGCGTAAAGATATAATGCGTTTTTTTAACGAGGGTAAGGTGAAACCTTTTCCTGCCAATAATAAATTAAATTCAAGCTAACTGGAAAATGTAGGATGCTTTCAAAAAAGAATGTTTTGCTCTTAGATATATAATTTTTCAGATTAGTGGAGGCGTATTTATAGCAATGGCTATCTTCAAATGACTCACTAAAGAGTAAATAAATTATGACAGTAATTGTTACATATTATTTATAGCTATTATTCCAATTTATATTGACAATATTTATTGTCAGTATCATGCCGCGGTTTTCACTTATGAAGCGAGTGACGATTAGCTTTGTGAAATGGATAGATGAACCATAATCTGATAATGTTGACAAATTAGCAGGGGTTCGCAAGAGGCTAGAAACGACGTATCAAGTGAGCCGTGCAAGAAAATAAAATAGGTAATTCTGCTAGTATTATTGGTTACAGCGGAATAGCTAGTGTTTATTTTATAAATGATAATGATTGTTTATAAGTGGAATCTTATCTGCTTTGGTCTTTATTGTCTATTTTATGGGGGATGCCAAAGATATTACAACAAAATTCTAAAATTAGAGATTGGAGTGGTGAGTCGTGATAGAAAAATAGAGTATTTCGCTTTTAGTTAAAATGCTAGAATCATTCTACCGATGAAAATGCGATAGAGAATTTAAATGATTAGATTATTTCTATTTTTAATATTTGTGTTCCCTTCAATCACATACGCTGCAAGTTTTGATTGTGCTAAGGCTCAGAGTAATGTGGAAAAACTAATATGCAATACTCCTGAGCTATCTAAAGCAGATGATGAATTATATGTTGATTATCTGCAAGCAAAGTTAGTAACTGGAAACAGCGATGAATTTAAGAGGTTAGTTAAAAAGAATTGGGAATTGCGGGTTAAAAATTGCGATACAAAGTCGTGCTTGCTAGATTGGTATCATCGCTCAACGATTATTTATAGAAATATTGCTGCTAGCCAACCAGTAGATGAGCAAGATATATCTGAATTTAATTATTATTATAATTCGCCAGTAAAGTTAAGAGGCGTTATTAGATTAGAAAAACCAGATGGGTTCTTAACATTAAGAACAGATAATATAATTTCTGTCTCATCAAAAGAACCGGAAGATAGTGAGGGAGAGCCCACTGAATGGGGGATAGGTGCTTTGCATTTAGCACCAAGAAATTCAGATCAATTTAATCAGCTAAAAGAGATCCAAGGTAAAAAGGTAGATATCACTTGTGACCTATACCATGCAACCAATATTCATCACAAAACTCCGGTTCTTTGCAGTGTTGAACATTATGTTTTGGCCAAGTAATTGGCAGTATGGCATAAAACTGAAAACATAAAGTATCGTAGAAAAATGAAATAGGGCAACCTGCTATTCGTTTGTGATGAGTGACTGAAGGTACGATATTTTTATCTTTTTTTACCCTTTATTTTTTGCTCAAAAAATTTCCCTTTAAAAATAATAAGTTATATTATGTCGTAGAAATGAAGGTATTTTGCATAAAATCGTTGTAATTTATTGTTGCGCTAAGATTTTTTCCTGATAATTTATAGTGTACTGCCGCATAGGCAGCTTAGAAAAAAATCCAGCAGTATATTGTTATCCGTCCTGCGTGTACTGCCGCATAGGCAGCTTAGAAAGTTGAGCCGTGATTTCTTCTACTGATGGATCCCGTGTACTGCCGCATAGGCAGCTTAGAAAACGATGATAAAAGAAAACCCCGACTAGCGGGGGTGTACTGCCGCATAGGCAGCTTAGAAAGGCATCAACTGGAACAATCAGTACCATGACGCGTGTACTGCCGCATAGGCAGCTTAGAAAATAAACATTTGTAGTTCTCCGCGCTTACCTGCGTGTACTGCCGCATAGGCAGCTTAGAAACTGAAACTATCAGCTATTTAAAGCGACAGGGATGTGTACTGCCGCATAGGCAGCTTAGAAAACGACTGTGGAGATGAAACAAAAATAATCCAAGTGTACTGCCGTATAGGCAGCTTAGAAATTGGCGATATCGCACTCATGGATGATTTTTTGGTGTACTCCGGATGCAACTCCCGCTATCGCTGGCAACACCAGAGGAAATTGTAAAACCAAAACAAATAGTGAAAGTAAAACAAATTATGCGGGAACCATATATTTGACATAACCTAAAACAGCAAAGTTTATCGATTATATTCGTGAAGCATTACACCATCAACATGCAAAAAGGCATCTCTTAGTATTCCCAATGATTGAAACTCATTTAACTTATGATAATACGTCGACTCTACCTGTTCACGGGTAAGGCCTGTGAGGTAATCATTTTGTTGATTTGTTTCCCAATAAATCTCACCTTTTCCTTTTATGAAGTATCCTCTTAAAAATCCAGGCCATTTATCACGCATGTTAGATATCAACAGAGAGTGGCTATCAGGCTGTGTTGCTTGAAATTCATGAAAAAAATCACCTCTAAAGATAAAAATATTATTGCATTTAGTACATTGATAGATATCTCTTACATACTTGTATGCTACAGAAGCAAAATTATCTCTAGACTCCCCTTCTAGTTCATCAAGAAAATCATAGAAGTCTTGATCAGAGATGTAATAAGCCTTATAACTAAGATAATCTGTATTATCCCTAATTATATGACCGCAGCTACATTGAAACTTAGACATTTAATATTGACCTCATAATTCTGGATTTAGAATAAGATTATCGCCAATATTGATAATACATAATGTTAGATAAAAACATCATAAATATCTTAAAATTACCTAGAGTGATAAATATAACAGTATGTTAAATAAAAACACACTGAATTGACGTAAACACGGGCTTATAGGCTTACAAATCAAACTTGCTCATGGATATCTTATCAATTAATCTCTTTAGTAAATGGTCATTATTTTTTCCACACTGGGGATGGCTAATTTTTGAGGCGCTTAACCCATGATATTGGGTACGACTCATTGTATTTATTGCTTAGTCAAGTGAGATAATCTTTGATTAAAATACACTAGTATGAAAAGATTACCATTAATGTATTAGAGTAAGAGGAAATGCGTGTCAATGAAGGCAATATATTTATTACTGGGGTTGCTGTTTTCATCTTTTGCATTCTCAGCTGAAAACTCAGTGATGATCCTTGGCGATGATTATAGGCATACCTTAGTTAAGGAGCTAGAAGGGGCAACATTTGTAACTCATGGAAAGAATGACTCACTCATTCAGCAGGTTAAACAAGCATTTAATCAAGACAGTATTATTTTGGTTATTAACATGGCGGATGGACCAACTCAAAATCTTAGAGAATCCATCTTAATAGCAAGGCAATCAGGTCATAATTCTGTCCAAGTTTATTATCATGGTAAGCATTTACCAAAAGAGATGCTTAATGATGATGACTTTAAGAAGCTAATGACACTTGTTGTTAAGGAAGTTAACGAATTATTGGATCTGTATGAAATCCAAATAACAGGGGCTTATTATGATTGGGAAAGAGATTTTCCAGAAAAATTTCAGTTACAAAAAAATATTATGGCTAAATTTAGTCCAGAGCCTAACACGTTAATGACTGAAATACATAGTTATGCCTATGTGTTTACAAAGGAAGAAGCAAGCGATAATACTATCATCACTGATGGAACGGTATTGGCATTTGCTTGTCAGGATGTCATTGGTAATGCGACTGTTCGAAGCCAAGATCCCATAAAGAGAGGTGGGAATTATTCTCACATAGTATTGGAGTTAGAAAAGCCAACATTAATCCCTTTACACGCACGATGCTTAGGTACATTAAATAACACGTTAGCTATGGCTTTTATTACTTTATTAGAGAATGAGAAATAATGAAATATCATGATAGTTTTAATGTATTCAATTTGTCAGGCTGTATGTTATGAAATATTTAGAGCGTTATCTGTATCATATCATCTATTAAATTTTATGATAAATATAACGGTATCATTATCAATTTAACTATTTAAATTTATCAATATATTAATGCTAAATAGAGTATGTTGATTGAAATAAACGCCACTTATACAATTTAACGGAAAAATTCTTTTAGCGAAGAAGCTTTAAACCCTATTTAAATCCTTTACAGAACAGTATGTTTATTCTGTTTTATATAGAGTGCATATCAATCTCAGGTGCCTCAGCTAGAAACTATCCGAAGGTATTAGCAATGGGGCATCATTTCATTTGGTTTGCGGCAATTGAAAAAGTTATTGATGCTTTAGATAAATGATCGCTGATAAAAATTAGCAAACATGATATTTTCAGAATCACATTAAAATCAGATGGTTACAAAAAATATAACTATTGAAAATGAATTGACAATTTTCCGAGTGATTTAAGCGCGGTAATTGCGACCTCTTTATTAGGATCAAAGCAAAGTTCTATTAATCGGTTTAAGGTTTCTTCATTTTGGATTGCGTATTTGTAATCACCAAGGATGGATATCGCAGTGAGTTTAACTTCATTATTAGTTCCTTGTGTGAGCTGGATTAGTGTATTTAATATGATTTTTTGTCGTGAATGATTCATTTATTCATACCTAGCTAGGATATGTTAAGAAAAATCTGATTATAATCAGCCAAAATAGACATCATATTGTTATTTCTCCTTATTGCATTGTTCCTAGATGACAACTTTAATAAAAAGTATATGAGAAATTTGCATTTTATAAACAATAGCAACTAAATTTACTACGGATAGGCATCGGTATAATCACCATCTAATGTTAAAATCAGGGCGAAGTAGGTTTTTTATACATCCTATTAGTAAAATACATGATAGGAAAACTTAATAGCTAGTTAAATTAACTGAGCTAAGAGGTATTTTCACTATTTGAGTATAGAGTGCTAATAAGAGCCCAAAATATGGGCTCTCATCTATAAACGTCATTCATGTGTTATTCTCAACAAATTGAATGTTAATTACTTAAATTCACATCGATAACTTGATAAAAAGCATTTTGGGTATTATCAACATCCCATGTTGCAAGAATAATATGGTAACCTTCATGATCAGCGGGCACATCACATATAAAGTTGATATCCACTTCGATCAATGGCATTGCTCCATGATCATCTCTTTGACAAAATGGCGTTAACTCAAAAGCTGAACGAGTTAATGGTGCTGATTGATCCCAGTCATTTTTTGTAATAAAAAACCGCCAATTATCGGTTGCATGAGCCATAGTTAGATACCAAGTGAAGGTATTGAGACCCGTTTTCATATCAATTTTATGCCAACGGGTAGGTGTTTGCACATCAAGAGGACTGAAACGTTCTATACCACCTCCGCTAGCTATTAATCCATCAGGAGGCCCAGATTCTGGAAAGCCTTTTTGAGTTTCAATGCTCTGAGGTTCATATTCAGGCCCTAATCCACAATCATTGTTTAATGGTGTTTTTGGCTCCTTAAGATAGTCGTTAAAGCTACATAGATAAGCGCGACTTTCTGGCATCCTTATATAGCCATGGGCGCTCGCGTAGAATGAAAATAACGTTAATACAGTGCCTAATATACTTGGATATATTAATGGTATGATTAGATTTTTCATAATCACCTCGGACATAAAGATAAAGAATATTTACTGAACGATTATTGAATGATGTGTCAGAGAACTCATTCATCGTTTCAGTAATAATATTTTTATCATACTGACTTGCAGCAAAATTGAATAATTTAGTTCTTTATTTATTAAATTTTGCGTCATCTTTGCTGATTAATCATCTAATTAGTTAAATCTAAGTATTATTTAATGAGATTTAAGGGTATGAGAAGTTGAAATAGGGTAGAGTGGTATTATCCTAACCCTCCAAAGGAAAAGAGGGTTAGAACCAATAGCATTATTCAATCAGCATTAGGGGCCTTCGCCGCCTGAATCAATCCCTCCCATTCCTGGTGTATAAGTTATGCAATCTGGTTTGCCTGTAACAGGATTTGGTTCAGGTGAGCACCAAGTAACAGTGTTAGTCGCGTAAGCCGATGAACAAAGAATTGAAATAATAAATAATAGTTTTTTCATGATTACTTCCTTCTATTTGATAATCATGACTACTTTATTTTAATTATGTAGGCGAAGTTCATATTCCATTACTTAATGTGATGGGTGTCTCTTAAATCATCTTTTATTTAAGTGATTGATTTAATGCTCTTAAAAATAAGAGATGATATTTTACTATATGGGTAATTTATAGGTTAAGGTTGTTATGGCGTAATCATTAAAATATTTTATTGATTATGGTGTAACTGATATTGTGTATAACGTGATGTGTTAGTATGGAGAGATAAAGGTATTTAAATGATTCAAATAATTAACAATAAATTAGGCGAACCTACTAAAAGGTTCGCCATTCAATCATTATTTAATACTGTCATCTAATAATTCATTGAAATAAATGATTTTTTGGTCAAAATCAATAGCTATATTTTGATCTTTACACTCATTATTAGATATCATTTTACAGGAAGATTGTATGTTTTTTTCATGGATGCCTAACCATTCAGCTAATAAATGAAATAAATTCAGTCCACTCCTTTGCGCTGATATTATCTCTCTCGTATTTGAATCTGAAGAAGTAATAAAAAGAGGCGTTTCAAAAATTTGACGATGTTTATCACCATGGATTAGATCTTGTTGATTATCAATAAAAGAAAGCCCATGATCTGAAAAATATAACATAGACCATGAGTTTTTAGACTTTGATAATATGTCATGTAATAGAGATAACTGTAAATCAGTATTTTTTATACTTTGAACATAGCAAGATAAGTCTTTGCTTTTATAAAATTCATCATACTTATTTGAGATCATTTTACAAAATGGAGAGTGGCTACCAATTAAATGAACAACAATCAGTTTTTTCTTTGCAGGATTGTCGATGGACTCAATAAACTTGGGAATAATAGGGCCATCTTCTGTTAGTGGGTATACAAAGCTGTTTCTATATTTACTTTTAATGTGAGCAGTCGCACATTTGCAAAATTAACCATGATGTTGCTAATAAGGGAAGTAGATACACCAGTATAGATTTATTATGTACTGAGTTATGATTATGTTGTCATTTTTGACGTAACTTAGGGGTAATAATATGTTAAAAGTAATTGCAGAAGATTTTATCCAGCTTGAGGCTATAAATATCGTACTCCCACTTTACCGTGAATTAGTTGAAGCGACTAAGCGTGAGCCTCTCTGTATTGCTTATGATTTATATGTTGACCAAAAAGATAGGGGGCATTTTATTTTTATCGAAGAGTGGCCTGATCAAGCGGCCTTAGATGCACATTGTAAGAGCGAACATTTTCAACGCCTTGTTCCCATGATTAATCAATATCAGCGAAAAGAGCCTTCTTTTATATTTATGGATGACGCTCTAGCTAAAATATAAACACTATAGAATTTCTTTTCGATAAAAATCATTTGGGTAACTCTATTTTAATGCCATTAGTGTATAGCTGATGGTTATTTTATTTTTAATGGTGATGCAGAAAGGGCTAGGGGATAATTGGTCAATAGGTATGTTTAACTTTACTTATTTTGTTAACCGGGATTTTATTTTCTCTAAAAGGTAAAAAGCGACTTTCAGCTTAACTAATGATTTTATAGGGCCATCAAACTATCTGTTAGGTGTGTGAAATATTTATTTTGATAGTATTTAATGTATAAAAGGTTGGGTTAATTTTTTCGTCTAATCAGCAAGTGATTTTCCTTGTTTTTTACCCTTTAAATTTTTAAGGTTTTTATATCCTTTTAAAACAATAGGTTATGTTACCTGATAAAAAAGAAGGTATTTAAGGGGAAATTGTTATAATTTACTGTTGCATAAAGTTTTTTTACTGATAATTTATAGTTCACTGCCGTATAGGCAGCTTAGAAGATAAATCAAGGTGGCTTAAAACGCATAAAGCTGTTCACTGCCGTATAGGCAGCTTAGAAGAAACCAACACTAAGCGTTTCATTGCCTGATTTGTTCACTGCCGTATAGGCAGCTTAGAAGATTGTAATTCCTGCAAACGAATCAACCGGTGAGTTCACTGCCGTATAGGCAGCTTAGAAGGGTATCCGAGCCTCGGGTGGTGGACGACGCAAGTTCACTGCCGTATAGGCAGCTTAGAAATGATATTAATTTAGAAGATTTTCAAAAACAGCGTTCACTGCCGTATAGGCAGCTTAGAAAAGCAGAGCCTTGGCTTTGAGATGTTGACGGGGGTTCACTGCCGTATAGGCAGCTTAGAAATCTTTCATTCCTGTATAGGTAAAAGGCCATGAGTTCACTGCCGTATAGGCAGCTTAGAAAATTGCTATAATTCGACCGAAATCATCTGGGTAGCTCACTGCCATATAGGCAGCTTAAAAATACGTTTTAATATAACTTAAAATTTCTACCTTATCCTTTCTAGCACACCCTCAATAAGATTTAGTGATTTTCACTTATCATGCAGAATAAAAGACTGTTAGCCTTGATGCGAAGTCAGAATAAGGCTTATGATATTTTGTACATGGAGGCTATTATAGGAATATTACCTATGGTGAGGAGGGGCGTTGATGTGTATTTTGAAAATACCAGCTCGGTGGAGGTATTTATATGAATAAGCTTTTTCGAATGTGCAACCTATTGCTATTAACTGCAAGCTTCTCAGTGGTTTCTTTATCTTCCTATGCAGATCCCAATGGCGGTCATGGTCATGGGCAAGGAAAAGAGCATCAAAAAAATAAGCCTAACAAAGGTCATAATGGTAACGGAAAAGAAAAAGCAGATCATTTATCCTTAAATAAGAGTAATTCAATATCAGTATCATTAACTTACAATGAAGCAAGAGCACTCGCTTTAGACAGTGGTATTACAGGCTATCACGCGTTACCACCCGGTATTGCCAAAAACTTAGCTAGAGGGAAACCATTGCCGCCAGGGATAGCTAAAAAGGTTGTTCCGCCTTCTATGCTTGTACAATTACCTCATTATCCAGGCTATGAATGGAGTATTGTTGGTAATGACTTAGTACTTATTGCATTAAGTACAGCGGTAGTCACTTCGATTATTAATAATGTATTTGACTGATCTTAGTAATGTGTATTGAAGCCATTAAGTAATATATACCTGTTAAATTGAAAAAGACCGTTCATTTGATAAACGTTATCCCATTAGCCCTCAATTTTTTGAGGGCTATGCAATCAAAGGGATTATTATTTCGTTTTATTCTTTTCTAACCATTTTTGCATTTGCTCTATTTCTGGACCTTGGGCGTTAATAATCTCTTCTGCAAGCTTTCTCATTTCAGGGTCGGTGCCATATTTTAATTCAATTTTTGCCATATCAATTGCCCCTAGGTGATGAGCGATCATACCTTGCGCAAATGCAATATCTGCATTCTCTTCATTCATACTTTTGGCCATATCTGCATGCATTTTATCCATAGATTGGTTTAACTCTTTTTGCATTTCGTTGCTGGCAGGGGCTTGAGCATGCATAGAATGATTTGAATTAGCAAAAGAACTAAAGGAGGCGATGCTAATGGTTAAAATTGCAGCGATAGGAAGCATTTTTTTCATGATAAATACCTTATTAAAAGGGGATTAAGTTAGGTTGACGATAAAGCTTCCCCTAAGGTTAAGGTCAATGGGGTAATAACAGATTTAATTTATTTTACATATAAATTGATTTTTATACTTAACTCATTTAATTGAGAAAGACGCAGTGAGTCTGAAAATAGTGGTATGATAAAATGAAATAACGATTCTTTATAATAGTGATCTATATCAAAAATTTCGAATAAGCGCTTATCTGTTTTTTACTGGTTTATATAAATCGAATGGATAATTAGATGCGTGGTGTTATTGGTTTTATGTATTGTTCGCCATGTAAATATACTCTTTAATTATTTTTAAATATGGGGTTTATGTGGTAATTGATTGATTTTAAGGTTGAAGTTTTTTTAGGCTTTATTGTTAAAGTATATCTTTTTATTTAAATTTCATAAAATAAATTATCAATGTTAATGATAATGATTTCTATTTGAGAGTCTATTCTAGGTTGTTATATACTCTGATTTAAACAGGTGTGGTGATGATTCAGGGGTTATTAATGGCTATGCAGAAATAGTCTCTTAATACGGGGGGAGATTAAGAATAATTAGGTTGGGTTAATTCTATAAATATTAAAAATCCTTTTTATAGCTAATGGAGTGAAGCTGTTATATTTATTACGTTTTTAAAATTATTTATATTATTAAATAATGGTCTTCACAATAAATAGCAGGCAGGAAAATTTTTATAAAAATGAAAATTAACATAGATATTTTATTCTGTAAATTTGAATCCTTATTTGAGTGATAATCAACTCATTATTTTTACTGTTATTTACTGATGTTCAAAGTGTTGCTATGCCATCAAAAATAATATTGAAAGTTATTGCAAATAACAGTTACTGATAGGGGAGCGCATCTGCAATGTTGTATGTTTATTTGTTGAGTTTTTATGCAGTCATTGTGCTTAAAAAAAGGAAATGGAGTGGGGGAAAGAATCAATGTATGAGGCTTTATGATGTAGATCACATAATAAATTCTTATGTTTTCATTGTGGTTATTATATGAAAGGTAATTGAAATTTATATAGGCAATATAATAGTCTTAATTTTTCTATTTTTCCATTCTATAGGCCTAAATTTATCCTAAGTTAGGATAATTGTTTAACCGTCTGTTTTTTAATGATATTTGTTATTTTTTTATTCGATTTGGCCATGGTTATAGCGTAAAAAGAAGTAAAATACCTACAAATGGTAATGATAATAATAACTATTTGCAATTGGGTGGGGTTGATATATACTCCGAATCGATCATTTATTTTAATGAATCTGTTGTGAGTAGATAGTTATATTTAATATGCATTTATCATTTATATGGCAAGGAATATTATGAAAAACCTATCATTAACAGCATTAACAATTGTTTTATCGAGTGTCGCGTTTAGTACTAGTGGAGAGACGGTTTCAGGACAGAGCCAAGCGTATGATTCCAATGGAGTTGAGGTGAATGTTGGAAAAACACAGTTTGCACAAGGCACCCATAGTGGGGTTATTGGTGATCCTGGTGTCGGTTTGAAAACCATCGCTAACGGTACAAGAATTGGTTTTTCTGGTTTTAAATCATTAGCACCAGAGAATGAGCAAGGTGTCAATGTATTACCTGCATCAAGTGGTGGCCATGGAGGGGCGATGGGGGAGTTTCATTTTACACAAGTTGCTAATGCAGAAGTCTATTTTGGCGACTGGTCTAAAACGGGGAGTGTAGGTGACCAAACTCATACTGCTTTCTTCTCAGGTAAAGAAGCCACAGAGTCGGTACCAACCGCGGGGCAGGCGGAATATACCATTGCTGGTATCAATCAATTTGATGGTCCAGGTAAATTAAGCGGTGTATTTAATGCTGATTTTGGTTCGAAAAAATATACAGGCGCTCTAAATGGTCAATCTCTTAATATTACTATGAATGGTAACATTCAAGACAAAGGGCAATTTTCTGGTAGTGCAATAGCAAATGGTTCAATTCAGGGTAAAAGCTCAGGGCAGTTTTTTGGCAAAAATGCTGATGTTGTCGCGGGTATAACCACCTTTGATAGTGACCATACAAAAGACACTTCGTTTGGCGGTTCAAAAGTGCAATAACTTATATTGCGGGTGGAAAGGATTTCCACCTATTACGATTACTTTAATAGAACATTGGTTGATATTTATGGGGTTATTTCGAGCGGGTATCCTATGGTTGTTACTTTATAGTAGTGTCGCCATCGGAGAGATAAGTGATATTGATAATTATCGCTTTTTATTAAAAGATAAAGCGGAATTTAGTCGAAAATCTCCCGTTATTGAAAATAATAAACCGTTTATTAAAGATGACATCAAAATTAATTTCGATGGTAAAGAATATCAGGTTAGTAATACGCTTAATGAGATGGGAGTGGCTATTTATATTGCCTTAAATCGTGGGCAATACGATGACGTAGAACGTCTATTATCATATTACCAACAATTAAGTGGATATGACGTTTTACTTGTTGAGTTTGCTAAAGCACAAATGGCACGTGCAAATCATGATTATGCTCAGGCTATTTTTCACTACCAAACTATTTTAGCGCTAAAACCTGATTTTTTGCGTGTCGAGCTTGAATTAGCTCGAACTTATTTTGAAGATCAACAAAATAATGAGGCATCTTCACAGTTTAAACGGGTATTGGAAAAGTATCAGCAGCAGTTACCACAAAGTGTATTAGCTACAATTTCACAATTTATTACGGAATTAAGTAAACGAAATAGTTGGTCAGGAAGTTTTTCGGTAGGTTACGGTTACAACTCTAATATTAATCAAGTACCGGGGGATAAAAGACAGCGTTGCTACAGAAATGCAGTGCAGCAGTTTTGTTATGGTGCTGGCTTGGCGGATAAAGGCACCAAATTTATCTATGATGGTGATATTAAACGTACCTTTTCACTTTACCAGCATCACAGTTTACTGTTTAAAGCATATACCTATGGCAATAAGTATGATGGTGCTGCCGAGTATAATGAAAATACCAGCCACATACGGGTTTATTATCAATATCAGGATGCAAAAAAATCATTCGCTATTGGCCCAATTAGTGAATTTAAATGGGTAGGAGAGCGGCGACACTATTATGGTGTTGGAGTGGGAATGGAAGCGGAGTATCGTTTTTTACCCCAGTTTTCGCTGAGTACAGTGATTGATCACCAAAAAATAAACTATCGTTCACCTTATCAAAGCCAAGATGGTAATAAGAGTCAGGCTTATATCACAGGGATTTATGCTCTTAGCTCAGATGCAGTGATATTTGGTGGTGTAGATAGTGGGTATGTGAATAAGGTTTATGATAGTGACAGTTATAAACAATATGGCATAAGAGGAGGAATATTTAAGGACGTTAGTCAGTATTATCATCTATTGGGGATCGCCAGTTATAAGCAAACTCGATTTAATGCTCCGCAATATGCGTTGGGAAGTCAAAATCGAATGGATGATGAACAACTGTATTTGGCTAAGTTAAGTTTACCTAAATACAGTATTGCCACAATGACACCATCCATTTCTTATAGGTATAGAGTCAATAAAAGTAATATTGATGCACTGTATTCATATCAACAAAGTGAAATTGAAATTAGATTAGAAAAACGCTTTTAATATTTTAGGTGTTAACAATGAAAATAAAAAAAATCATCACAATGAATATTGTGACAGGGATTTCGCTTACCTTAATTTCCGGTTTAGTGTTAGCAAAAGAACAAGAAGACCTCGGTACTATTATTGTTAAAGATAACGCAGAAACAATTAAGGAACGCGATCAAAAAGGTTATGACGATCAGTATGATAAAAATGAATCCAATATTTACCTCGGAAAAGATCTTGTTGAACGTTATAAAGGAACTAACCCAGCAGATGTGCTCAATAGTGCGGTAGGGGTGTATAGTGGAGATGCACGTAATAGTGGTGCATTAGACCCCAATATTCGGGGGATACAAGGTCAAGGCCGAGTACCAGTCACTGTCGATGGCACAGAGCAAGCCCAAACAGTGTGGCGAGGATATAACGGAGCCAATAATCGTAATTATGTTGACCCAAATATGATCAGCAGTATAACGATTCAAAAAAGTGCATCCTTAAACCCTAATGTGAAAACATCGGTTGGTGGGGGCATTGCGATAAAGACACTTAATATTGATGATGTCGTTGCTCCAGATGAAACGTTTGGTTTTGATTTAAAATTGGAAACCAGCAGTAATTCAACAAAACCAAGAGTACCTAATTTAGATTATGGGCATGACTATCGAGATGACCCTGCGATTATGGATAATATAAAAAATGGTAACAAAGCAAGAATGCTGTTTAATGATCCAGGGCTGCTAGTTACGCCTAAATCTCGTGGAGACGCAAACTTTTTTAATTTTAAAGATAATGCAGTTAGGGTCGCGGTGGGAACTCGGCAATCACGTTTCGATATCATGGCGGCTTATAGTTATCGAGACCAAGGAAACTACTTTGCGGGTAAACGTGGAGCTAATCGCTATAAAGATGATGTGTTTAGTTATGACCCGAAGAACCCATCTAAACCGGTTGACCCCTATTTGCCTTTTGCTGCGAACGTGTTTGCACCAGGTAAAGAGGTAACTAATACCTCCAGTGAAATGGAGAGTTATTTAGTGAAAACGAATCTATTTTTATCTGACTCACAAAAGGTGTCATTAGGATATACCCATACGACGAACCACTATGGGGAAATCATGCCATCAAGGATCAGTTTCATGGAGTTAGATGGAAAAGTGCCGCAATGGACACTCGCGAAATTTAATATTCAAGCTTTTCATGCCGACTATTATTTAAATCCTGAAGATAATCCATACGTAAATATGAAACTTGGTTACTGGATGACCAAAACAACGAGTGATACGAATACTTCAGGCGGTTTTCCTCGAGAGCCTAAAGAGCGTGATATGGGGTTTGAATATGGGTGGATGCCTCGCAACCCTAATATTGATGGTACGTTAGTACCGGGTGCATCCTTGAATTCAACGAACAAACGACAAGGCTTAAATTTATCTAACCAAATGGCATTAACAAATAGCCTTGATTTAACTTTAATGGGGAGTTTTAGCAAAGAAACGGTTGATACAGAGGATGATATTTTTGAATATTCAGGGAGTTCTACATCGACGATTTTCCGAGCTGTACCGAGAGAAGGGGAAAGGCAAGAGAATACATTCGCATTTAATTTTGAATGGCGGCCAACAGATTGGTTGAATGTGACGGCTGGTGCTCAACGAACGAGTTATTGGTCGAAAGATCATTTATTAGATAAACGACGCGATGCGAAAGATGTTAACTTTGCGAGACCTCATCAACTACTCTCCAAAAACTATGATATTTCACGCACAATTACACAAAATGAATATGACACATTGACTCGTTTTACCAATGCTGAAGGGCAAAAATTAGATGACGTCATGGATTCGCCTTATTATTTAGAAAGGTTTGTTGAGGAAGCGCTAAATTTACAAAAACATTCTCTCGATTATGCGGGATTCAGATCTGCAAATGGGCAAGGGGAGTTCCGCATAGATGAAAAAAATAAGGCTAAATGGCGACCCGATGGAAAAAATAAACTGACCCGAGAAACCAACCCTTTTTATAATGGTACGATTGATACAAAAGCACAGACTGTCGATCCATTTACAGGCAAAGTGGTTAATCAATATATTCCCAATCAATCTCGCTCTAGCGATGAACAGGAAGATATTCGCTATTTATCCGAAGAAGAACGATTCCGCCATCAGGGGAAAAAGAAAGCACATGCTTGGGCGCCTTCCTTTTCCGCTTCTGCCTATTTAACTGATAATGACCGAGTTTACGCGAGCTATACGGAAACGGTACGTATGCCTAGTATCTTTGAGGATACGGTAGGTTTTTCTGGCTCAAGGGGTTATGCGTCACTCACCGAGAAGTTTGAGCCTGAACGCGGTAAAACAGTGGAAGTGGGTTATGTGCGTAATTTACAAAGTCTACTGGGTGCAGAACGTTTTGCTGACGTGCGTATTAATTATTATCACACGGTCATTGAAAACGCGTTTGAACGGGATATCTATCTCAAGTTTACACAAGTAGATAAGCACAAAACATCAGGTATTGAGCTACAAGCTCGTTATGACAATGGTAATTATTTTGGGGATATTGGGCTTGATTACCGTTTGCAAAATGAGGTGTGTGATAGTGCCTCCATTGCTGCTTTAGATCCAACTAACAAGTTTAATATGTCTGAATGTGTTGATGCGGGCTTTCCTGGTGGGTTCTTACGCACACAATTACAACCTAAATACAGTATTAATGCCAATTTAGGGATGCGTTTTTTGGATGAGCGTTTAGAAATTGGTAGCCGCATGCGTTATCACAGCCGTGCTGAAAATAATGACGAAAAGAAAATGATGGATAAATATCCGGCCAACTACGCACCTTTAAATAATAGCCCAATGCGCTGGGAGCCTGTATTTGTTGCCGATGCTTACGTCAGTTATGGCATTTCAGACAACGTCAAAATGGAATTGTTAGCGACAAATATTCTTGATGAATATTATGTGGATCCACTCACTCGAACCATGATGCCTGCTCCGGGTAGAACGTTACGATTGAATTTTACAAGCCATTTTTAAAGCAAAATGCCCTTCTTGTGGTACTAAGAAGGGCATCTTAAGATTCTCATGAAAAAGACGCGTTTTTTAACTGTTACTCTGTCTGTTTTGCTGCACGCTGTCATTATTATGGGCTTTATTCATCTGGCTCAAGAAGAAAAAAATCAACAGCATCAAGCGGTAATGGATGCGCCAGTGATGTCGATTGCGTTAACACACGCTATTGAAGAAACTGCGCCAACAGACTCAGATATGACACCCATGGTTGAGCCTGAAGCGGAGATTGTTCCGCCTGTTGTCGTGGAGACGGCACAGGTAGTGCTACCAAAAAAAGAGAAGAAAATTGAGCGACCTAAAAAAAAGGTCAAAGAGCCAAATAAGCGTTTAAGCGAGAAAAAAGAGGTTGAACAGCAAAAAGTATCTACCAATAAAATAACCAAGTCGGCAATAACACCACAGCAGTCACAACAAGGGGAAACGGCGGCATCTTCCCCTTCGATGGGGAAGGTGGGGCAACCTAAAAATGGGATGTCAAACCTAGCAGATACTCAGCAAATCAATGCATACAGGGAAAAATTACGCCAAGAAGTTGAAAGGCATAAACGCTATCCTCGGCGCGCCAAAAGTATGAAGAAACAAGGTGTTGCTCAAGTCCAATTTAGGTTAACGGAGACGGGAGAAATAATGTCAGCGCGTATTGTGAGTAGTTCAGGTAGTGAACTATTGGATAACGCTGCGCTCGCTGCTGTTGAAAAAAGCCAGTCAGTAGGGAAGCCACCTTCCGGCTTTGCTCACATAGTCACCTTTAAAATTGAATTTAAATAGCGATTGTGGGTGGCACACATCATTCAGTTGCCGTAGATATTTTTTCGCCAATAAAGTTAATCGTTGAAATCCCTTTTTCACAGGCTGTTTCTTTCAGTGTAGAAGGGGTTTTTTCTGCTGATTTTTTAAGGTTGTTTAGCTGCTTAACATATTTTTCTGAACCTGCAATTGTCGGGTTCTCTTCTAAATAACCTATCAGTGAATCTATTTGTTGATAGAAATAGTCGCATTGACTTTGATTGGGTTCAATTTTCTTGAAATTTTTTAGCCTTTCGGGAATTAAGTTTGCTGTATTATCTTTAACTAATTCAGCATATTGCCCATTTTTAATTTGTTCGACAGTTGAGTCAATTTTGCTTTTTAAGTTAAAAAACAGAGCTCCCACGACAATAATGGTGATCAGCAATACCACATTTACAAAAAGGCTAATTGGCAACAAATACTTTTTCATAGTAATCCCTTAGATATCAGGTTTGTTGTTGATATATGTATTTTTCCATCGAACCTAATATAGCACTTAACTTGAATTACAGTAAAATAAAATATGCAAGTAACCTCTAATATTAAAACGGTGATTAAGTGTCTCTAGAATAAAAGTGATTTTTAAGGCAAACAGTATGGTGCTACAGCGTAGGATAAATAAACTACCTGTTTATAGGGTAAAAAGGAGATTGCATAAAACGCATTGTTTATTTGCATAAAGATCAATGTTCAGTGATCCGCTAGCGAAGTATATTAGGTTTGATATCCTTAGGATATAAAGGAAAAATGCAGTAGCCAGTAAATTATTTCTGTTGGTGAGAAATCATTCAGGCTGATATTCCTTTGAGTTTGTTATTCGCCATATTAACCACGATGGTGAGAGTCTAAATTTCAAACGAATATTATTCGCTTAATTCCCCATTCAGTTTGAATTTAGTTAATGCTTATTAATAATCTTATGATTGCGTTTTTAAAATCTGAACTCGCTATATGTTTTATTTTATTTTTATTAATTAGCATTTTAATTTATGGATAAAAACCTATCGACTGCTGGGTTTTTATCAATCATTTTATATTAATCAGTCTAAGGTTATTTTATGAATAAAGTATTATTTTCTATTATAGCAACATTCTTTTTTTGTTCTTCAGCGGTAGCACAATCACAGGCTCACGATAAGGTACGTACGCATGAAAATGCGCTGATTGCTTTAAGTTTTACAGAAAACAGTACCTCTCAAGCTAACCAAATTGCGATGGCTAGGCATGCTGAAAAAGCCAATATTGAAAAGCCAACGATTAATGGCCTATCGAAAACGTTTTCAAATATGGATGCCCATGAAAAAGCCGCGACGGCATTAAGTTTCACAGAAAATAGCCAATCGTATGCTGTACAACGTGTGATTAATCAACATATGGCAAGAAGCCAAACTAAATAAGCTTAATGAAATAGCGCATAGACACTCTATGCGCTATTAAGCATTTAGCAATGTGAATTAAAATAGTTTTTTCTGGGGAGGCCCTGAGAAATTCATTTTACCAATATTTTCCATAAGGACTTCTACAACGACAGGCTGTTTTAATTCGACGGCACGTTGTAACGTAGATTTAAAATCTTCTGCCTTATCAACGGTTAGTGCTTTAATTCCCATTGATTCTGCTAATCGCGTAAATGAAGGAGTGAGTAACTCATTATAATATTGCCGATCAGCGAAATATTTCTCTTGGATCCCGCGCATAACACCATATCCATGGTCATTCATAATAAGAAGCACAATCGGTAGTTGCTCTTGTGCCATGGTAGCAAGCTCCCCAATACCTAGCATTAAACCACCATCGCCAACTAAGCCAATAACGGGAGTCTGAGGATTCGCTTTAGCGCTACCGATAGCCATTGCTAAGCCTAATCCAATCGCACCAGCCAAAGAGTGAATATTGTGTAATGGCTGAGTCGCTTTTAGTAAGCGGCTTCCCCATAAGCTACCTGAAACGGTGATATCTCGCACAAATATACCGTGATCTGGCAGTGCCTGCTCAACCGCATCGCTTAATTGGCTGTATGGTCCACATTGCGCTCTGAGTTGTGCTTCGGCTTGCTGAGTGGCTTCTTGGACTTGTTGTTGCCATTGTGGTGAAATTGTTCGCTTAGCTTGCTCGAGTTTGCTGGCTAATGCGTTCAGAATACTATGGCAATCGGCAGTAACCACCAAATCTGCACGATAGTTTCGATTAGCCGCTAGCGGATCGATATCAATTTGAATTAAAGGTTGCGGCAAGGGTAATGACCACGTTTTGGTTTCATTACTGCGTAAACGAGAGCCAGCGACGAGTGTGATATCGCAAGAACGCATCAATTTATCAATAGCATCTGCGTTATGGAAAGCGCGTAAGCTAAATGGATGTTCGTCAGATAAAATACCTCGCCCATGCGTACTACTGATCACCGCTACCCCCTGATCTGCCAATTTTTTAATCGCATCAGAGGCGTGTAGCGCACCACCACCAATCCATAATAAAGGGCGTTGTGCATGCTGTAATTTTTGCCAAATCGCATCGACTTGATCCGCCGTTGCTTCTGGTAAAGGTTGAACTGTCAGTGGTGCGCTGAGTAGCGATAAGGGAACTTGTGCGCTTTGTATATCAATCGGTATTTCGATAGAGACGGGGCCACAAGGAACGGTTTGTGCAACTTGAATGGCTTTATGTAAGACGGCAACCGCTTGTTCGGCGCTATGGACGCGAAATGCTTGCTTAGAGCTGGCTTTTAAAAAGCCAAGTTGATCGCGCGTTTCGTGAATAAAACCGGCATCCATATCCAGATACGCTTTTTCTACTTGCCCTGTAATATGGATAATTGGCGAGCAAGCATTCATGGCTTCAATCATTGAGCCCACGGCATTACCCGCGCCGGCTCCTGTGCTGGTTAAGGCGACGCCAAGTCCGGTGAAGCGACCATGTGCATCAGCCATGGTAACGGCACCCGCTTCCCCACGGCTAGGGGTGAAGTCAATCATGCCACGGCGACCAATTGCATCTGCAATCGGCAGGTTGTGGATTGAGATAACGCCATAGACGGTACTGACTTGGTATTGTTCTAATGTTCTGGCGATCGCCTCGCCAACCGTGATTGTCTCATACATAGTGTTCTCCTTTAGAATTTGATAACCAATAATTTGCAACGTGAAGATATTTACGGATGCATGGTCATTTATTCACACCAACGGTTTGGTTGTGGGTTTAGTGCCAGAAAAATACTTTTTTGCTGCATATAAGCTTTGAGGCTTTCAAGGCCTTTTTCTCTACCGAGTCCACTCTCTTTAAACCCACCAAAAGGTGTTGAAATGGAGAAAACTTTGTAGGTATTGATCCAAACAGTACCAACATCTAAAGCATCTGCTAATTTAAAGGCGCGAGTGTAATCTTGCGTCCAGATCCCCGCAGCAAGGCCATAAATAGAATCATTGGCTTCTTCTATGAGTTGCGCTTCATTATCAAAAGGGATAACGACCAGCACAGGCCCGAAGATCTCTTCTTGGCAGACAGAAGCTTGGTTATTCAGCCCTTCAATAATGGTTGGTAAATAATAATTCCCTGCTTGTAAGTTAGGGTCTTGGGGGATAGCTCCGCCAAGGCGAATTGTGCCACCTTCAGCGATTGCTTGGTTGACGTAGCGAATAACACTTTCTCGGTGTTCGGGGGATATCAAAGGGCCGACATGAACCCGTTCTTGGCGAGGGTCTCCGATAATGAGTTGTTGAGTCAGTGCAGTGAGCTTTTCCATAAAAGGTTCATAAACAGCACGTGAGACGAACAGCCTAGAGCCTGCAATACAAGCTTGCCCCATTGAACTGAAAATACCATAACAAACGCCATGTGCCGCAAGGTTGAGATCCGCATCTTCTAAGACAATAGTAGGAGACTTGCCACCAAGCTCTAGTGACGTTGTGATCAGTTTTTCTGCCGCAATATGTGCGAGTTGTCGGCCTGTATTGGTGCCGCCAGTAAAGGATATTTTTTTCACTAAAGGATGGCGGACAAGTGCATCACCAACGATAGAGCCTTTACCGGGGAGTACGCTGAGTAAGCCACTCGGTAGACCCGCTTGCTCAAATAATTCCGCGAGTTTCAATGAGATAAGCGGGGTCGCCTCGGCGGGTTTTAATATCACAGCATTGCCCGCAGCTAGTGCAGGTGCAATTTTTTGCATATCGCTAGCAATCGGTGAATTCCATGGTGTAATAGCGGCAATAACACCTAGGGGTTGATATGTACTTAATGTCATCATATCGGGCTGGCGACGAGGAGGCAGCTCTCCGCCACTGACTTCGCATACGGCGGCAAAATAACGGGCTGTTGCCGCGGCACTCATGACTAGCCCACGAGCTTCTGCCCAAGGTTTACCATTGTCGAGAGTTTGTAAGCGGGTTAGCTCGTCTGCTTGCTCTTCGATTAGCATACTGACGTTGTGTAAAATAGTCGCGCGTTGATGTGGGGGCATATTGCGCCAACTTGGCGCTCGCCATGCACGCTCTGCCGCCTGAACCGCTTCTTCAACATCACTTACACTGGCGCTGTTGAGCGTGGCGATAATGTGTTGGTCACCCGGAAAGCGAGAGCACATTTCATTACCGCGCCCTTGTTGCCATCGTCCACCGACAAATATATTGAGTTTTTTCATGGGAATTCTCCAGTCAGATAATGGCATCTTGATCTGCAATGCGACGGCAAATTTCGACGGCACTTAATGCAGATAGCAGGGATGTTTTAGGATTTGAAGGTAATGGGTTACCATTTAATTCGATACAAAAATGGCCAAAATCACCAGTAACCTCAATGCGATGACTATTTTGCTTGGTCGTCGGGTCGACCATAAGTTCGACTTTTGTTTTATCCATACCGATACCGTAGAGGGCAACCGTCGCCGCCACATTGGCATTTGCGGGGAATTTCAGTGCCGCCTCGCGTGCTGTTCCGTGGAAAAAAACCGTTGGCTCTGTAACCGTATCTAGGTCGATGTAATTTTCAGCCGGACCATTGCGCCAGCTGGCAGGACTTTTACGTGATTGGTAGGTTACTTGGCGGATTGCGGCTTCTTTTGCACAACGTAGTCCATCGAGACCAGCAACAGCCCCTGATAATGGGATAAAGATAGCGTGGTGTTGTTGAGCTTTTTGGCTTAGCGTTTGTGCTAATTGCGCATCCGCCAATGCGCCAGTTGAAATCACGGCTAGCGTCCAGCCTTTTTCTAAAACCATGGGGGCATACTGTTTGACAGCATGTTGACTAGCACACTCCAAGACTAAGTCTGGTTTTTGTGAGGCGTGCGTCGGGCAGCTTAGTGGTATCACACGGTTTTGAAAGCGTTGTTTGATATCATTGTGGTGATGTTCGCGGGCCACTATCCAGCCTAGCTCAATCCCAGCAGGAAGCCGTTGGATCACTTCATTCGCCATAGCACCATATCCGATAAGCATCAGTGTTTTCATCATCGTTCCCTTAAATGTGGTGGCAAAAACCGCCGGAGACATCTAACGCCGCACCAGAGGTAAATGAAGCCATTGGTGAAGCTAAAAACACCAATGCTCTAGCAGGCTCTTCTGGTTTCCCTAAGCGTTGCATTGGAATGCCGCGTTTTTTGGCGATCTCACCAATCCAACTGTGCCAATCAAGACTTTTGTCGCTACGCGCCTCAAAGCGGCGACGCCATTGCTCTGACTCCACCATGCCGAGCAAGATAGAATTGACACGAATGCCTTTCGGCAGAAGGGTTTTCGATAGATTAAGCGTGAGATTGAGTAAAGCCGCGCGAGCGGCAGAGGTCGCTACCATATGAGGCTCTGGTTGTCTTGCTAATAGCGAGTTGACACAGGTAATTGACGCGATATCTGACTGTTCTAACAAGGGCATAAATGCATTAACGGGATTGATAACGCCAAACAATTTAAGTTGCGCTTCTTGTAACCAAGCTTCTTCAGGCGTATCAGCGTAGTGAGCCACATATCCTTGACCTGCATTATTAATCAGTAAATCGACTTGCCCAAAATGTGTTTGTACTTGCTGTGCAAATGCCTCAGTTTGCGTTTTATCCAGCACATCGCAACAGACAGCGAGCAACTTAGCGTGTGGATAGGCCGCCTGTAATGCGTGATGTGCCTCGGTCAGTTTATCTTGGTTTCGACCACAAAAGGCGACATGACATCCTTCGGCTAACAGGAGTCGGACTGTGGCTAGGCCAATTCCTGAACTTCCTCCAGTGACGACGGCGACACGATTTTCTAATTGTAAATTCATAGCGCTTTCCTTAATCAAACTTCTACTACGGCATAGGTCGCCAAAAATTGCTTCAGGTAATGATTAAATGGCTGAGATGCATCGAGATAACTTGCATGTCCTGCTCGTTCAATATAGGTAAGGGGGCAACTGTGTTGCTGAGCGAGTATGTGCACTTTTTCAGGCGGCGTAATGGTGTCATCAAGGCCAACAACCATTTGGACGGGGCCTGAATAAAGATTGAGGTAACGGCTAATATCATCGTGAGCCAACATCCATGCTGCGGCTAAGAAACCGCGAGGGTTAAGTTTACGCATGGTTTGCCTTACCCAATCAATCTGTGGTTCACTGGCAGATGGGCTTAGTAGGGCGGCGGCACGATGCTGTGCATAATATTCAATACCTGAATTGAAGACGATTTCTCGTCGTTGTTCATAAACCTGTCTCTGTTCAGTTTTATGTTTAGTTGCGTAGCCTTGCGCCGGATTAGCTAAAAATAAACCTTTTATTTTTTGTGGATATTTTGCAGCGAACGCACAGGCCATGATGGCACCAAGTGAATGACCAACCAATACAACTTGAGGAAGATCTAAGCCATCGATAAAGGCCGCTAATGCTTCTGCATAGTCATTGGCGGTTGGGGTGTCGGTAGTCAGGGCTCGGCTATTGAGGTAGCCTGGTGCATCCCATGCCAGCAAGCGGTATTGCTGGGTCAGTGATGAATCTGTCAGTTGATAAATCCACGATGCAGAGCCTGAGCTAATACCATGAAGTAAGATCACCGTTTCACCGTTCCCGGCTTCACGCCAATTCAAATGATATGAGCCGAATTCAGCGGTTTGGATAGTGGGTAAATGTTCAATAGGCAGTTTCATCACTGAATTCTCCTGTTAACTACGTTTGACTTTTGATAATGGATGATCGTCTGGGTAAGTCGGAATGGCAGGCTTAGGCGTACCGATCATTACGCACATCAACGCTTCTTCTTCACCATGATTAAATAAACCACGGTAAATCCCAGCTGGAACCGAAATTAGGTCACGCTCTTTGAGCACGGTTTCATACTCCTCATCCCCATCTTTAATAAATAAGGTGATGGTTCCTTTGAGCATGAAAAAGACTTCTTCAACATCAGGGTGCAGGTGCAGCGGTCCTTCACACTTTGAGGGCAGTACCATGGTTGAGAAGGTAAAGTTTTCCGCGGGAACGGTATTGGCATCGTTGGCAACCCCTGTCGCCCCCGTACCGATGTAACGCATCTGCGCCCGGCGGTATTTAGGGTCAAAATCCGCCTGAAATTTCAATGCATTCCAGTCATATTTGCGGCCTTCAAAACGGGCGATGCGTGATTCAACCCAATCCGCCATCGAGATGCCTTGTGGTTTTATTTGATTCAGTTGTTGTGACATAGTGATATCTCCTGATATTGAGTAGTTAAATCAGTATCTTTTTATAAGGGGGATAAGTAATACGCTGCCGATCAAACCGATAATGACAATAAATAACAGGCCACTATCCATATTGTGGGTGAGGGTGATTAATACCCCCATTAACAACGGTGCGGCGGCACCCGCAAGGTTGCCTAATCCATTGAAAATACCGCCAGCGAGTGCACTGACTTGCTTTTGTGTCGCTTTGGCCAGAAGAGCAAATATATTTGGAGCACCAGCCCCCCACATAAACATGCTAAAGGCCATCATTAAAATAATGCTGTAGGTACTGGTGAGAAATAGCACACCTGAAAGGCCGATTACGGCGCCAAGTAATGAGATAAAACAGACTAAGGCACGACGATCATAACGGTCAGAAATCCATGCTCCTATCGCTTCACCAAATAACATGGCGATAAAGGGGAGTGAGGATAAGATCCCCGCGTGCTCTAAATTGATTGATTTGCCTTTGATTAAATAGCTTGGCAACCAGCCGTTCATGCCCCAGAGGTAAACTAAGAAGGCAATATTAAATAAGCAGATAATCCAAAAATGGCTATTGCGTAACAGGGTATTACGTTGAATTTTAGCTTCTGCCATGTCTTTGGTAGAGACTTTGCCATCCACGTTTTGTGTTTGCTTATTGACTAAATTGGGGTGGCGAATGCCGATAACGACTAGCCACCATACGGGTACAGTGAAAGCCGCCATAACGAAAAAGGTGCTTTGCCAGCCAAAATTATTCAGTAAGTACAAGGAAATTGGAAAACCAAGAGCCGCACCAATAGGCGTGCCTAATAACCAAAGCATTGTCGCTCTTGCTTGCATTTTTTGTGGAAAAGTACGGCGCACGATGGCATAGGAAATGGCAAGTAATGGCCCTTCAGCAATACCTAGTAATACTCGAAGAAAAACCATTGTGGCGTAATGGTGAGTAAAACCCATAAAAATCATTAAAATACACCAGCTACTGATCATAAATAGCAGCATTTTGGTGGGGTGAAATTTATCGCCAATCCCACTGAGCAGCATGGATGACACGCCATAGGCAAACAGGAATGCACTCATCAATAGCCCAAGACGTGTGGGATCAAAATCAATTCCTAGAGCTTTTTGGAACTGTTCATCAGAAAATAGGGCGGCAATACTAATTTTGTCGAAAAAGGCTAACAGTACGCAGGAAAATAGTGCGATTGGGATCAACCAGTTCACGCTTTCTTGCGGTGATGCCATTTCATTTTCTTGTGTCACTGAGGGCACGGGTATCGGTTGGTTTGCCATATTATTTCTCCTACCTGCACATTTACTTCAGTGACATCAGTGAAAAATTAGGATCTGCAAGTTCCGATGGGGATAACTTGCGGCTGTTTTGCATCCACCTTTTGCCTAGCTTGATGGAACGAGGGTCATTAAATGCGACCATCTGAACTAATTCGTTGTCATCATTCAGTGAAAAATGCACTTCAGCATTTGGTGTGATGCGTTGGATATGTTGGGTTGCTAGTGGGGTTGGGATCCCTAAAATCTGGATATTGTCTTGATATTGATCTGACCATAGCCATGCAGGGTCATTAAAATCCTCACTGTGGGCATTAAGCATGGCTTTGGCGGTGGTAATGGCTTGGTTTTGTGCATAAGCCCAAGATTGTAAACACAGGGATAATGTGGGATGACAAGCAACATCGCCAGCAGCATAAATATCAGGGTGAGATGTTTGCCCTTGTCCATTGATCACAATACCGTGTGTGACTTCAAGGCCTGCTGTTGCCGCTAGCTCAAGATTTAATTCAACACCGATCCCCATAACAGCAAGATCAAAGGATTGGCTAGGCTGCTTAGCACAACTGATCCGTAAATCATCGTGACTTTCATCGAGCAAAATTTCGCCACAATCGGTTATGATTTCTACTCCCGCTTGCTGGTGGCGTTGCGCGAGTGCGTTTGAAACAGATGCAGGTACACTACGCTGACATAAGCGCTCTTGGCGTTCAAAAACGGTAACGTCAATGCCCATTTGGCGTGCAGAGGCCGCAACTTCTAAGCCAATCCATCCACCGCCAATAATGGCCATTTTTTTAGCGGACAACAGCGCTTCACGTAAACGTTGCCCATCATCCCAAGTACGCAGTGCAAATACGCGAGGATGCGATTGCCAAGCAGAAGAGAGAAAACGAGGCCGGCCTCCCGTTGCAATTAATAATTTATCAAAAGCTAAATGGCGACCATCACTGAGCTGCACCTGTTTTTTGTTGGCATCAATATGGGTCGCACGAACAGGGCGATACCAAGTCAAATTCAGAGAGTCCGTTTCATCTTCACTAAATAGGCGTGATAGAGGGGTGCCCTCCTGTTTCAAAGCTGCCTTTGATAAAGGCGGTCGTTCATAGAAATCATGTGGCTCATCACTAATAACAGATAAAATGCCTTGGTAGCCTTCATCTCGTAATGTTTTTGCGGCCCAGCCACCGGCTTGCCCGCCGCCGATAATGACAATACCGCCATCAATAAGTTGTGTCATGGCATCACTCCTTGTCTTTTTTCACTTGTCGGCGTGTTTCGTGGTCGATACCACCTTCAACCGCCCATTCGGTAAAGGAAACGAGAGAGTGCTCTAGTTCACGGGGTTGCCATTTTTCGGTTAGATAGTCGTCGTTGGTGTAGTACTCAAACGCACCGCCCGTTGGGCTATTGACATACCAGAAGTAGGCAGACGAAATAGGGTGACGACCCGGGCCAATAAAAGTACTCCATTTTTGGCGGTTCATGGCGAGGCCACCGCCAATCACCTCATGAATATCGCGAACCGTAAATGCCACATGATTCAGGCCCCGCCCGCGATGAGGCAGCTTGAGTAGGAATAAATTATGGTGGCAACCATTAATTTGTGTACGTAAAAAAACCGCACGGTCGATATAACGGTCAGACACTTGGAAGCCCAGTTTTTGGCAATAGAATGCTTCTGTGGCCTGTAGGTCATCAACAAAAAAGACCACATGACCAATATTAATGGGGGTTGCTTTGTCATAAACAGGGCTTGGCGCATCAATACGACGAATATCTCCCCACTGGTTGATAGGGGAAATATCGACGGTAACATCTTGTTGTTGGCTAATCGTAAAAGCCACCGTCATACCGTTTGGGTCAAGGCACTGTGCCCCATCAGAGGTGAGTTGAAAGCCTGCACAATCTTCAATCTGTTTGATGACCTGTTCGAGTGTAACGCGGTCTTTTACGCCCCAAGTGATCCGTCGTAAGGTGGAGCCTGATTCAAAAGGTGTAGGCAAGCGGGGATCATCAATCGATGAAAGGGCGACGCTTGCACCGGACAGTGTTGTAAAATAAGAAGGGTTATTGGGTGATGTTTGCAGTCCAAAATCCTGCAAGAATTGCTGACAAGCGGCAAGGTTATCAACACCAAACTCTAATTTTTCAATACCAATGACTGACATAATTTGACCCTCTATATAATCGTTTTTTATTGCCGACCTTGTTTTTGGGCAAGCAGAGGCCTGAGGCTTATGGCAATAAACCTAATATTTAGTTTTATTTATGGGTAACGCTATACCGCTTTAGCGGAGGTTATTCCGCCAATAAACTCAGTAAGTTTTTGGGCTGCATTGCTCACTTCATTTTGTAATCGTTGGCGTTCTTGCGCGGGAATGCTATCCATTGGCACCATAATACTGATCGCCGCCTCGACACCGTGGTCTCGGTTGTAAACAGGGTAAACAATGGAAGAGATACCCCGACGGTAAAAAGACTCTCCGATAACATAACCCCGTAGCCGGTCTGCTTGGATCATTGTCCAAAATGCCTGTTTACTTCCCGCATCATCAGGTAACTCATCATCAGGATAGAGGGTATCGAACTCCTCTCGACTTAAGCCACTAAGTAACATCCGACCAATTGAGGTGCGGTGAGCTAATAACCGAGTACCAACACTCACGTGGTTAATTTTTGATTCGGCAGCACTAACCCGAGCAATATAAATAATGTCTCGCCCATCGCGTATGACGAGGTGACTATTGCACTGGCTACGGTCGCGTAATTGTTCAATGATCGGTTGGCCTAACTGTGTTAGATCGAGTGAGGCAATGTACCCTAAACCTAAGCTAAGCACTTTGCGACCGAGTGAAAAAGCCCCTGTCCTTGGGTGTTGTTCGATAAAGTCTAAATGCACCAAAGTTTGTATTGCACGATAGGCCGTCGCTTTCGGCATATCGATTAGACGTAAAATTTCAGCAAAGGTTAGCTCTCGGTGCTGCTGTGCTAGGAGTAACAAAAGCTGCAATCCTTTTTCCAAACCGGGGATCAAATATTTGCATGTTGAACTCAAAGCGTTAACCTCCCCGCATTAAGCGGCGTCTTTAGTTAAATACAAACCCACCATTGACGGGGATCAGTTGGCCCGTCACAAAATCGGCCATTGGCGAAAGCAAATATAAGACAGTACCGGTCACATCTTCGGGCTTTTGCTCCCCTTGAATAGCACGCCCATTTTCATAAAGCTGGTGGCGCTCAACTGGTACATATTCGGTGGCTTCAACTTTAGTTAGGCCAGGCGCGATAGCATTGACACAGATCCGGTGTGTGCCAAGCTCCCTTGCCATTGAGCGTGTCATGCTAATAATTGCCCCTTTGCTCGCGACGTAAGCCATCAGCTTAGGGGCGCCCCATAGAGCTGTATCAGAAGCAATATTCACTATCTTGGCATTTCTACTTTGGCGCAAAAATGGGAGTGCCGCCTTTGTCACTAACCATGTGCCTCTTACATTAACGGTCATGACGCGATCCCATAGATTTAAGTCGTACTCATCCAATGTTTTGCCGCCAACGCCAGTGGCAAGGGCGGCATTATTAACGAGGCCATCAATATTGCCTTGTTGACCAATCTGCTGAAAAACATGCGCTATGGCCTCGGGGTCGGCAATATCTAAGTTAAAACCATCGGCAGTCAAACTGGCTTGGCGTAGCTGGGTAATGCTTTGCTGTAGGCGATCACTTAATATGTCGCACAGGATGACGTGAGCACCTTGTTGTGCGATCGCTTTCGCAAATTCAAAGCCTAAGCCTCTTGCTGCACCCGTAATGACGATGCGTTTGCCTGCCAGTAAATTATGCATTTGACGTTTCCTTATTATAAATTTGGTCAAATTGCTTTTTGGCTTCACGTTGCATAATACGGCGTAGGCGAGATAGCCCAACATCATGCTGATAAAGGAACTCATGTTGGCGAGCATTAGGCGCCATATTTTCAAGGATAATACGGTCTTGCTCTAAAACATCCCAATGTAATCCCTCTAAGCGATTACGGTACATAAAGCGCCAGAGATCACGTTGCCAATCTTTTACTTTACGGATACGCCAAAAGAAGACGCGGGTATTGAAGCGATCTTCTGGCACAACCATTCCGATGATCCAGAAGTGGCCACCCGGTCCGAAACGTTTTTGATAAGGGATGGATAGGCGTAGCCAGTTCGCGCCAGTACTGGCAAATTCAACCCAATCAAAATTCACCCCCATTTGGTCATTTTTGCGGAAGATAAACCCATTTTGAGTCGGTTCTAAAATCATCTCTGATTGCTTATCACCGTCCGCCATTGAATGCGAAGAAGAGTGGAGATAAGTGCCATGCATGGGATCCATGACATTTTCGAGTGCATATTGATAATTACAATGCCAAGTGGCTGTACATAAGAAATGGCTATGATTTTCACTATCCGCCAGCTCTTCAGGGAACGCTAGCGTCGGTGGCTCTTCATCAGTAATGGCAAAATAAAGAAAGATTGCGCCATGATATTCTTGAACTGGGTAGGTTTTTAGGCACTTTTGACCTTCTAATGGACATTGGCTAACAGCAGGAACATCTTTGACAATACCATCGCCTCCAACTTCAACGCCGTGATACCAGCAGGCAATACGTTCACCTAGGTTCCAGCCCATTGATAAGCGTGCACCACGGTGAGGGCAGCGGTCTTCAAGCGCATGAATTTGACCTTGCTGATCACGCCATAACACAATTTGTTCTTCTAAGCGGGTGATACCGATTGGGTTGCTAGTGACTTCCCAACTGGATAAAACGGGATACCACTGGCCTCTAAGTCCAACGTCTAAATAATCTTGATAGTTCTGAAGTTGTGCATGAGTTGTCATAATCTGCTTCCTGTTGTCGTGGGGTATCGTTGGTTATTATTATTTCTGCGTCACTGGCAGGAGATTAATACCCGTTTACTTGAAGAAATTCGCGAAAACTGGCTTCATTCCATGGTTGTCCTTGTCTATCAAAGAGTTGTCTTTGATTGAGTGCACTAATAATTTGCTCGAGAGTTTCAATACCTGAATCAAATAAGATTTCCAATGTGGCAATGAGAGCGGTTTCATAGTCATCAGGGAGACGTGAGCGAGTTTGCCAAACGATATTTGGCGCCGTTCCCGGTGCTTGGATTTGCCCTTTACCGCCTTCACGAGCCGGTATAATTTGGTGATTAGCAGGTAAGTAAGGGTTGAAATTCTGTATCGGTTCCATTTCTACTCCTCAATAAAGCTAATTTCGATTTGGTTGTTATTAATGCGAGTCTGGTAGGTTTTGAGATCGCGACCACCTGGCTCACGTAGGCATTTTCCTGTTTTGATATCAAATACAGCCTCATGAAGTGGGCACTCCACTTTGCCATCCTCAACAAACCCTTGACTGAGTAGGGCATAGGCATGAGGGCAAACATCTTCCATGGCGTAATATTGATCATCCACTAAGAAAACACCGATCTCGGTATCATTGACTCGGGCTGAATAAGGAAATTCTTCTTGTACTTGCGAGACATCACAAATCGCGACCCAACTCATATTGTTTCCTCCACAGCAAAATAGTGTTGTTTCATATATAAAACATTGTTTATTATTTAAAACTAGCCTAATAGGCTGAGCGATAAACAGTCAATCGAATGTTACTCATATGTAAAATATTTGTTTTGAAATGTGCAGTGTGTCGAGATTATGGTCATTTTTAGTTTCATATGAGAAACAAAATGGGCTGAAAATAGTGTGACTATCGTTTGATGGATAAAATCATAAAATAAGGGATTATCATTATTTCACGGTAAATTACCCACTATAGTGGTAAAAAATAAATAACAGCAAAGAGTGAGAATTATTTCTGATATGAGAAAGCCTTTATCCATTAAGGCGTTTTTTTATTTTCTTCAGAGAGAAGGAATAGGAAAATTGAAAGGAATGAGATTTAAAAGTTTATATTTTTTAGTTTGTTACTAAGAATTAAATTAAAACCCACCGAAGTGGGTTAGTGAATTATCGTACTGTTAAGACAGAAATCTTAGAGTTTTGGATGATCATCGAAGCTGTTGATCCTAAGAAATACGTTGACATTCCAGGGCGTCTAGAACCAATAACAATCAAATCTGCTTGAATATCATCGGCAATACGCAAAATTTCATCCCTAGGCGTTCCCATGACGACCTGAGCGGTAAACTTTTCTTTAGGAAGATTAAAATCTTTAATAATATCAACTAATTGATTTGTTACTTTATCTTGTTCGCTATCTGCCTTTTCGGCAAAACCAAAGCCCATAGAGGTATAAAAAGGGATAGTAGGAATAACGGCTAAAAAATGAATATGAGCGCCTTCTTCCTCCGAAAGGTATTGAATATGAGGAAGTACAAGGTTTGCTAAATTTTTCTCTGTAATATCAATAGGAACTAAAATTTTTTTATACATATTGTTCTCCGAACAATTATCCAAGCCTATTTAAAATCTATCCGTTAAAAACAATCAGTAAAAATAAAGATAAGTTTAATATTTAATCAATTTAACATCTTATAGCCAATACAAAAATGGAGTTAGCTAACAATAACAATACAACGTTGTAACGAACAATACTTTGACGGCGGCTTGAAGTTAGAAAATTAAAACGGTTTGATGAAAAAACAGTTCATTTGTGCGGTTCCCCATTGAATGACTATCTTTCTCATCTTAGTTATTATATGGTTTATATATAAATCGTAATATTTTATATGTTAATGAGGTGCTGTCTTGGGAATCGTGAAAATTTCAGATGATCTGCATGACTATTTGCGCCGTGCTAGCCAAGTGATGTCACGCTCGATCAATTCTCAGGCTGAATTTTGGATAAAAATAGGTATCCAAGCCGAATTAAATCCCGATAAAACCTTCACAACGCTTATCAGCGAAATGCTAGAAAAAGAAACTGTTAACCATAAAGGGAAGTACCATGAGTAATATCACAATCAAAACAGCTGAAGAAATTGAATTGATGCGTGAATCTGGCCGTTTATTAGCCAAAGTATTTGCGATGTTAGATACTTTTATTGTGCCGGGTATTACGACCATGGAAATTAATGACAAGGTTGAAGATTATATTGTTAATGAATTGCAGGCGAGACCAGCCAGCAAAGGCCAGTATGGTTATCAATATGTATTAAATACCTCCCTTAATGAAGTGGTGTGCCATGGCGTACCGAAAGCTGATGAACATTTGAAAGCCAGAGATATTATCAATGTTGATATCACATTAGAGAAAAATGGCTTTATTGCAGACTCAAGTAAGATGTATGTGATGCCCGAAGCCTCACCATTAGCACGTAAACTTGTTAAGGATACTTATGAGGCTATGTGGGAAGGGATCAAACAAGTCAAACCAGGGGCAACACTAGGGGATATTGGTTCTGCAATCCAACACCATGCAGAAAAAAATGGTTATAGCGTGGTTCGTGAATATTGTGGTCATGGTATAGGCCGTGAAATGCACGAAGCTCCACAAGTGCTACATTATGGTGTACGTGGGCAAGGGGTTACCTTAAAAGAAGGGATGACATTCACAATAGAGCCGATGATCAACCAAGGTGGTATGAAAATTAAGACCAAAAAAGATGGTTGGACAGTTGTGACGCGAGATAAAAAATTATCGGCCCAATCAGAACATACTGTTTTAGTGACCGCAACCGGTTATGAAGTCTTAACTTTACGCGATGAAGAAAAAGCATTTGTCGCAAAACATCATCTTTAAAATTTGACGATGGCTCTGCAAAGCCGCGAGTGCGGCTTTCAGACTGTTATCGCGAAGCATAATAATTAATTTCATAACGCTGGCCATATTCGCTCTTGGGATTCAGTCTTTCAAACAGAAAATCGATAGCCATTCTTGTTTTATGGGGTAAATAGTGTCTATTAGGATAAACCGCATAAATAGAGTGTTCTGGCAATGAGTAATCCGTCAGTAAAGGGGTTAGCATACCTTTTTCAATATAAGGGGCGGCGATAAAGCAGGGTAGCAGCGAAATTCCCACTCCTTGAACAGTCGCTTCGCTATTATTGGTCAAGTCGTATCAAGCTTTATCTTAGATATCATCAACGGGCAGGCTGGAAATCATTTACTCTTACAATCGATAGGGTTGCTATTGATTATTTTAGGCGTGTTTTATCAATACATAAAAAAAGATAATTAAAGTGATAATCATAAAGGTAATATTTTGTTGTCAGTAGGGTTATATTTTTTGTGTTGTCATTTGAAGAGTAATAATTATTAATCACTAAAGAAATAGCATATTTAGGTCGAGAAGAGTTTGTGTAAGGATCCATTCTGTATGCTAGTTTATATTAGATAATGTAAATTAAGATATGTAAACAATTAATGATTGTGATTTTATTTTAATCTTATTTGGCTTGGTTTTCACAATGTTTGTAATACTATTCTTTTGTTATTACGATACATAAGTAGAATGTGAAATTAATTTTAATGACTATTGAAATAATTAATATTTAATATCATATGATTGTGATGCCCATTATTTCGATAGTTTTATATAAACAATAAGGGGGCTTCATTTATTGACAATAAACTAGCACTCCATTTAGGAGGTACCATTATGCATGAAAAAAATATCGATTTTTGGGCGCAAGTTTTCCGCTGGGTTCAACTCAATTTACCTTTATTAAGTGGTGTTATGTTAGCAACGTTGATTGCATTTGTTAGAGAGTGGCGAGAGAGTAAAAGTACATGGCAATCATTAGCAGAAGCTGTAATATGTGGTGCTATTACAGTCAGTGCTATTCGAGCGCTTCAATGGTTACTTGTCTATTTAAATTATTCTGATGCTTGGTCATCACTTGCCGAGTTTTGTGGTGCGATGATAGGTTTCCTGGGTACAAAGAAGCTCAGTTGGGTTATTGATTCGATGTTGATTGCAATTCAAAAACGTTATAGAAATAAAGAATAATATTTTGAAGTATAGAAAAATCATTCTTATCAGAAATAAGTTGTACGATAAGCCCAAAATGAGGCTTATCGAGATACCTACCTTAAGGAGGTACTGTTATTTAAAACGATTATAATTCTACTGCTATCTTAATTACCATTTAGTGATTACCTAACTATCATCTCTGATCCCTTCAATAAGAGAATTATTTATTTTTTACTGCATCGGTATCAATATAAGAAGAAGTATATTGATATCATTAATCAAATGCTAATGAACTCCATAATGGATAATTTTATGCTCTAAAAGAGAACAATCTTGTGGTGTTCTGCAATGATGGGTAAGATCTCGTGTTTTGTTTGTTTATTAAACATGTTATTTCTCTGGCTAGCTTAAAGCGGTAGGAAGTTTGTGTGAAACCATAAAATCTATTACTCTTTGCATTATCTCTAATTAACTTAAAAGGTTTAAGCTGATGACGGAGCCAATGAACAAGCCGAGAACAAAACCCGCAAAAGAGAGATTGGATGATTTAATGAATGCTGCTGAGCATTTATTTCTCACGAAAGGTTTTTTAGAGACAACAGTGAGTGAAATAGTTAGCCAAGCCGATGTGGCGAAAGGTACTTTTTACCACTACTTTAAATCGAAGGATGAGATTTTAGAGGCTTTGCGCGAGCGTTATATGACATGGTATTTGGGAAAAATTGATGATGCACTGAAAGAGAAGGTGGGCAGTCAAGCGATGCTAAGCCAGTGGTGTGAAAGCAGCGTACAATACTATGTTGAAAAAAGACGTATTCATGACATGCTATTTCATGAAAGTTTTCATACGTGTAGCAACGTACATGAACAGCGGGCAATTTCACAAGTGAAAAAAATCTTATTACATGGAAAGGCGCAAGGTGTTTGGTCAGCAGAGCCAATTGGGCTGGTTAGCTCTATGCTGTATCACAGTATGCACGCTGCCGTTGATGAGCTTGCATCGAGCCTTGAGTATGATGAGAACACATTAGGCGCAATACTTTATCAAAAGTTACTCGGTTTAGTTCAATAATACCGTATCTAAGCACTCTTCTATCCTTCTAAAAATAGAAGGATGTTGTCATTTAAATCTGTCTTGTACTGAAGTTAAATTACATATCTAAAAGTGACTAAAAAACAGTAGGTTAAGCGACTGTTTTTTATGATTGCATCGTTAATACTATCATGTTTTTATCGTTTGATGATGACATTTTAGCGTTAAAATCTAAACTGATTTTTGCCAGTGAAAAAGCTAGAAAAATTTATTCTGGATGTGTTATATCATCGGAAAATTACTTGTCTGGACATGTTTTATGTTTAATTTTTCCGAGTTTATTAATGATACACCAATTGACTCTATCTTATTGTTTATAATTACATTTTTCTTGCTCATTATTTCAGCTTATATCGGTAAATTTATCTTTAAGCGTAAGAAGCTGAATGATGATATTGCTGATGACGAAGCAAAAATTATATTAGGGGCTATCTTATCGTTATTAGGCTTATTGATTGGTTTTGTTCTCTCAATCTCGATCAGTGGCTACAACAATCGTCAGCAAACAGAAGAGAATGAAGCGATTGCGATAGGGAATGCTTACCAACGAGCGCAATTATTAAACAGCAGTGACAGACGTGAAGCAATCCATTTATTGCAGCAGTACCTAGACGCGAGAATTGAATTTTTTAAATCAGGTGTCAGCGATGAAAATAATCAATGGCGGAGAGTCTCATTAGAAAAACAAGCTACCTTGTGGGAAATTGCGGTTAAAGAGGCAAATCAATCACCAAATCCAGTGATCGCCTCGGTATTAACTGCATTTAGTGATCTTTATCTTTCACAACAAAAAACGATGGCGAGTTGGCGGCATCAAATACCGAATGCAGCATGGTTCTTATTAATTTTCTTTGCGATTTGTTCTAACGTTTTAATTGGTTATAACATTCGAGGAACTAAAGGTAAAAACTGGCTGATCCTCATATTGCCATCATTAACAACACTGGCACTATTTATGATCGCAGAAATTGATATTCCCGGTGAGGGGGTCATTCATGTGACGCCGGATGATTTAATATCATTACAGGAATTCTTATTTAAAGAAGGGGCGTTAGTCGGGAAACTTGATTAAATAAATATGCCCCGTAACGGAAGTATTACGGGGCACTATGGTTAGCGGACAATAATGCCTAAAAGAATACCAATAGCACCAAAGTCTGCATCACTAAATGTGGTATTAGCGATACCAATGTCACCAAGGACAGGTAATAAAAAGACAGGTAAGAAGGTAATGAGTAAACCTTGTGCAAAGGCACCTAAAATAGCGCCTCGGCGACCTCCTGTTGCGTTACCAAAGACTCCCGCCGCTGCACCAACAAAGAAGTGTGGCACGACACCTGGGATAATGACGGTCATATTCAACGCATACAGTATGAACATACCGATAATACCCGCAGCAAAACTGCTTAAAAAGCCGACTAACACGGCATTTGGTGCATAAGGGAAAACAACAGGGCAGTCTAGCGCTGGTTTAGCATTTGGAACCAATTTATCCGAAATCCCTTTAAATGCGGGTACGATCTCCGCAATTACCATACGTACACCTTGCAGAATAATGTAAACACCCGCAGCAAATGTAATGGATTGCATTAATGAGAACATGAACCAGTTTTTGCCACCGCTGACTTCACGAACATAATCTCCTCCCGCAAATAAGCAGGTAATAATGAAAATAATGAACATAGTGAATGAGATGGCAACTGGTGTGTCTCGTAGGAAAAGCAAACTTTTTGGCACATTCATATCTTCAGTAGAATGTTCTTTGTTGCCAAATTTGCTACCAATAAAACCTGCAAGGACATACGATATCGTTGAAAAGTGACCAATTGCAACGTCATCAGAGCCAGTGATTTTTTTCATGTATGGATGCGCAATGGCTGGGAAGAACACCATACAAAAGCCGACGATTAATGAACCAACAACCACTAATAGAGTGCCTTCCATACCCGCTGTTGCTAAAATTACGGCAACCATCATCGACATGAAGAGTGTGTGATGCCCTGTGAGAAAGATAAATTTCCAAGGGGTGAGGCGTGCAATTAAGATATTAATTAACATGGCAAAGAACATGATCATTGCCATTTCACGGCCAAAACTCTTCTGGGCGATAGAAACAATCGCTTCGTTATTTGGAACGACGCCATTAATACCAAATGCGTGTTGGAAAATAGCGGAGAAATCGCCTAATGAACTAACAACTAAGCCAGCACCCGCTCCTAAGATCACAAAACCCATAATGGTTTTGATGGTGCCTTTAATACATTCGGTGGCGGGTTTCTTTTGAGCGATAAGGCCGATAAGCGCTATCAAACCCACTAAAATAGCGGGTTCAGATAACACATCTTGCATCAGAAAACGAAAAAATGACATACAGCCTCCGCTTATAGTGCGCCGAGATTACGTAAAGCCACACTTAAGTGCTCTTTCATTGCCACTTTGTCTATCATATTTTCCAAAGCAACAATTTCCCCAGCAACTTGTTGAGCAACCAATTGTTCGGCAATATCTTTGGTGCCAACAAAAATATCACTGGCGGTACCTTTAGCTGAGCCAAGATCAACGTGGTCAACCTCGGCACTGACTTGAAGATCTTTTAAAATATTTTTGATGCTCATTTCCATCATTAGGCTAGTGCCTAAACCATTTCCGCATACGACTGTAATTTTCATATTGTTTCCTTTTAATAATTAATAACGCGCGATGATGTTGAGGATGTCATCGACGTTTTCTGATTGCATGATGTTGTCAATATCTTCTTGGTTATCAAAAAGTTCAGCGAGTTTAGCGATAGCGCCGATATGGCTGTTGCTATCGGTTGCGGCAAGAACAATTAATAACTTAACGGGGTCGTTGCCATCGGCACCAAACTCAACACCGCGTTTAATAACGGTAAGGCCAAGAGATAGCTGATTGACGCCGTCTTCAGGGCGAGCATGTGGCATTGCAATGCCTGGGCCTAGTACATAGTAAGGACCAATCTTTTCATGTGAATGAATGATGGCATCAACATAAGATTGTTGAATACGGTGGTTTTTGAGGAGTGGTTCGCAAGCGATTTGGATCGCATCGCGCCAATCGGTGGCACTTTCAACAACCTGAATGACGTTGGGGGTCAATAATGTGGTTAACATTAAGTTTGCTCCTGGTGGTGTAAAACTATTTTTAGCTTTTTTTCTAACTAAGGGCATAGTAGTGATCAATGGTAGCGCTATCTAGTCGAATTATTCATTTTCGTGATAGCGCTATCATTTCGCATAAATAAAGCCAATAAAAACTCAAGAACACGAAAGTCCACTCATGAACAAAACTAACCTGTGGTAAGTTATAGTGAGATAAGAGTGAATAGAGCAAAAAATAATTTTTTATGGAAAAAATACGCAAGAGAAAGAATACAGGACGAGTTACGCTACAGGATGTGGCTAAATATGCAGGCGTTGGTTCAATGACTGTATCTAGAGCGTTGCGTACACCTGATTTGGTCTCAGATAAACTGCGAGAAAAAATCAATGAAGCAATCACTGAGCTAGGATATATACCAAATTCAGCCGCAGGTATATTGGCATCAGGTCAAAGTCGTACAGTTGCTGTATTGGTGCCTTCATTAAGGGATTACGCAAGCTCTGCATTTCTGCAACCATTACAAGAGGTCCTCAATAAAAATAGCTATCAGGTTGTTATTGGTAGTCATAACTATCAGCAGAAAAAAGAGTCTGAAGTCCTATTTACGTTACTGCAAAGTAACCCTGCTGCTGTGGTTATTTTTGGTGGGATTAATTCAGAGAGCGTATTTAGTTATCTCAAAAACCTTGATATTCCTGTTATTGGTGTGGCGGGGGAGTCGAGTCATCTATTCTCATTAAATATAAGAAGTAATATTGGTGAAGCCGTATTTTTTCTAACCAACTACATGTTGCAAAAGGGATATCGGAAAATAGGCTATATTGGTGCTCAGATGGATAGCAAAATACAGAGCCAACAACTGAGTGGTTGGACTAAAGCGATGCTAAATCATTATCATAGCGCAGAGCAAAGTATTACGACACCGTATGTGGCGACAATGGATTTTGGTCGTCAAGCGATTAGTGAAATGTTAACTCGGCAGCCGGAATTAGATGCAGTAATATGCAGTCATGAAATGATTGCGCTAGGTGTTTTGTTTGAATGCCAAAGAAGGTTAATTAAAGTGCCTTCTATGTTGGCAGTGGCTTGTGTTGAAGGGTCGTCTAATTGTGATTATATTCACCCGTCGTTAACATCGGTGCGTATTGATTACAATAAAATGGCGAAAGAAACGGCGAAAAAATTACAAAAATGGTTAGCTGATCCTGATAGTGGTTCTCCGCATCAACAAGAAGAAATTATTTTTCCCTATAAATTCGAAGCAAGGCAAAGCGCATAATGATGAAGTTTGTTGTTTTTTTGTTAACATTATTGGGTTTATCAACATCAACGGTATCAGCGGCATCGATAGCGAAAGGATATTTACCAGCAGTACAGAATATATATGTATTGTTTAGTGGGGTATTAGTAAAAGGCCCAGTGAAAGAGATAAAAGCGACTTTTTATACCGAAGATAAGACGGTGACACAGGATATCCAATTAAAATTGGATCAAAAGAGTTGCATTGAAAGCTTTGAATCAATTTCTCATGGCATACAGCAGCATATTCAACTCAAAAGAGATAATAACCAACTGAAGGGCAGCAGCAATGAAGGGGAAATTATCATCGATTTAGACGAACAGTGCCGTTTTATATCCCAAAAAGACTCTTATGGTACGACGTATTTTGAATATGATGAACGTAACTACATTAAGAGTATCCATTCTAAAGAGGATAACGGCACCGTTGATAAGGTAGTATATAGTAATTTAGGTGAGTTACAGGAAATGAATTACTATGATAAAAATCAGTTATATATGCAAACTCTCTTCAAGCCATTAGCTGATATAAACCGTTATGCGGATATTCAAATAGAGCAGAAAATGTTAGGTGATTTGGGCTATATTTCTGAGAGAAAATGCCAATATAATCATTTTGGTGCACCAACAAATTGTCAAATTTTGACCAAATATGATGTTGATGGAGAGATGCAAACTCAACGGCAATCTGTCGTGATTGACACACAGTTTGAGGAGTGACAATAAGCACAAGATTAACTTATTGATTAAATAACAGTTAGCTTGTGTGCCATGCAAAAGCGGAGGGGATCGTTAAAAGAAGTTACGGCACTTGAATTTGTGTCTATTTAATGAAACTCACATTTTTTCGATGAGCGCCTCTTAAGTGAAAACTAAGGAGGCGCTTTTTAATATTATTCTTTATTAATTTGCATTTTTCTTTGAATAAAACGCGTTTCTGCTTGCTGCAAGTAGCTTTGAATTAATTGGTAGATTTCGTCGCGTCGATCGTATAAATCGCTATTATTTTTCAATATAGGTTCAACTTGTTCGATAAATCCCTTCATAAAATCATTAAGCTTTAACTGCTTGTGAGCAATCTGCGCGTAATAAAATTGATATACATACGATGCATGTGTATGGGAGAGAGGAGCACTTGCGTTAAAATTGTTGGTTGCAAGTAATAGCAATTGAATGTTTGTCATGGTACACCCTATCAGAGAGACACGTAGATGCTACCGGACTAAAATAAAATCTATTGTCAAAATTAGCCGTAAAATTTTAGTTTTTCAATCAAAGGGCTATTTATAGGAATATTCTGTATTTGCTGTTGTTTGCTGGTATGGCCTTTATTTAATCGCCCCTTTCTTACTAATCGCTAAACCCCCTCAAACTCATTAATTTCCATAATGAATATAGCATTAAGAAATACAAATACTCGCAATAGGAGTAGTGGTTTTTGAGTTTATATGTAAATTATTTTTATGTTTAGTGTCTGTTGTAACATTTAGCTTATGGATATGGGCATGTAGTACTACAGCATGTTTCCACGCGAGAGAGGAAAGTTGCATCATCGTACCCGTTCAAAATTGATAGAGAACGTTAATGACAGAATGCAGGTGAGTACTTTGTATAAAAAGACATAAAGAAACACACTACAACTAAAGAGGGTAACTGATCATTTAGCTGAGGATTTTCTTCATGTCGGTTATCTTGAAAACAAGATACATACAAGCAAATATCAGCAAAAGCATCATGTGATAAACACTAAAAAACAGAATAGGTTGCAGAATATATTGCAATTGAGAGGATAGTTTTTATTTTTTTATGATCAATTTACTCCTATTTAGGGTTGGTTAATACTCTGTAATACATATTATCTAATTGAATAATTTATTTATGTTTATTCATGCTTGAAAATGAAATATGATTAATACTTAAATTAAATAACTATTTTGAGTGTTATACCCAAGAGTTCTTTTTGGAAGGAAGACACAAATTGTAACAGTTTGCTGTATTGCTGACTCTTATTTTTAAACATTATTACTGTTAGGATTACTCTCGGTTTGTGTGAAGGAATGCGTAAAGACTGAAATGGCGAGCATTTAATTGTTACTATCTATTATATTGTAAGGATTTTTTAATCGATGAGAGTTCATTTTAATTTATATAGTAAGGTAACTTTAAGTAATTAATAGGATGTATATCTCTATTAGAAATAGCACCTCAATCCATATTATTTAGAAATACTTGATTAAGATACCTACTGTTCAAGTGATCTGTCTTTATTATCAAATTACTCGTTGTGTTATACAAGAGCGAAAAGTATGAATATGGTTAAATTGCTCATTACTGTATTACTTATTGGTTGTTCATTTTTATTAGGGGTAATGGTTAATTATAAGCCAAACCCAGATCTGATTAAATTGGCCAAATACAATGTGGCAGATTACTTGTCTTATCCTGAATCCGCATCATTTAGGAATATTAAGTATAATTTTATTCGCTCAACGGCTGATAAAGGGGAGGTCGGCTATGTTTGTGGTGAAGTACTGCGTGTTAAAAATGCAAAAATCGAGGGTTATAAGCGATTTGCCGTAAAAACGTATAAAAATCAAGATGGCAGGATTGCACTATCGATTCCGCTCGTAGAAGGTGATTATGATTTGTTACCTTTATCGGTCATGGAATCTTTATGGACAAGATATTGTCAGTAAATAGATATTTTACTTTTTATTAACATTTAAAACGTAAAGTAATAACTGTTTAATATTATTAGGTATCTACAGGAAAGGCTTGAATATTAGCAAAGCTGTAAATTAACTGGCTATAAAGATTAACGCTTGATAACGTCGCTATTATCAAGCGTTTTCTTTATTGTTATTTATTTAATGTATTGATTAATAACTGATGGCGGCTATTGTAAAACTTAAGGTAGGTCATATAACCTGCCAAAATGGTCGATAAGCTGGCTGTTGCTAGTAACATAAAAGTGACCATGATTTGATATTTCACTGCTTCTAATGGATCAACCCCAGCAAAAATTAATCCAGACATCATACCGGGTAAACTGACAATACCGACGGTTTTTGCGGAATCTACAGTCGGGATCAAGGATGCGCGAATACTGTCTCGAATAATGGCGATAGAGGCCACCTTAGGTGTTGCACCTAAACTTAGCATCTCTTGTATTTGTTGTTGTTGGCTACTAAATCGTTGGCCTAGATTATTGAAACACAGACCGACAGCAATCATGGCGTTCCCTGCGATCATACCTGTGATTGGAATAACTTGCATCGGGGTAAAAGCTATTGCTTTTGTGATGATCAGTATTAATAGGGTTAAGAGTGTTCCTGAGGTAATGGCGATAAAAGCGGTCAAAAAGATTTTATCAATATATTTACTGCGCTTTTTGGCATTCCAAGCCGCATTAAAACAGATAAACATCACCATCGCGATAGTCAGAACTTCATGATCAACATTAAAAATGTATTTTAGAATATAGCCAACAATCAATAGCTGGATGATAGCGCGTAGAGTGCTCCAAATAATATCTTTTTCTAATGCCAGTTTTTCTTTATGGCTGATAAAGATAGCGACCAAAACAAGCATAATAGAAAAGCCCAGAGATTCATTGGTAATAGTGGGTTGGTGCATGACTCATTCCTATTTATCTGCATTATGGACGGGAAGGGTAATAATGTCATCAGCATGTGCAATTTCATCCTGATCATGAGTCACCCAAAGAATAGCGATATTTTGTTGTGTCGCTAACTGGTGGATTAACTCATTAACTTTTACTTTATTTGCTTCGTCTAATGCGCTGGTTATTTCATCTAACAGTAATATTTTTGGTAGAAACTGAAGGTTGCGAATCAACGAGATACGTTGTTTTTCTCCACCAGATAATTCATTAATGCCTTTTTCTAATATTGAATCGGGTAAAGAAAAGTAACCAAGGTCTTTATAAATTTTATCTTTATTAAACGGTAGCTTACGTATCTGATAAGGGAAAAATAAGTTATCGTAAACGGTGGCTCCAAATAAAGAGGGGGTTTGAGTGCAATAAGAAACCTGTTGGCGATATTCCTCAGGGGGGATGGTTGAATAGTCATTGCCATTGAAGATAATTTGCCCTGAGGTAGGGGAAAGTAATGAAGAGATGATCTTAAGTAGCGTACTTTTACCGCATCCCGAAGGCCCCGTAATGAGTTTAAATTCACCAGCCGATAAATCAAACTGAACTTTATCTAGTATTGTTTTGTTATCAATAACATATCCAATATTTTCTAATTGCAATAAACCGCGGTTTTTATCCATTTTTACGCTTAGCCCATAGAGTTAATGTGACGTCATGCAGGCAATTTTATAATTGATCATTGATTTGCTCGCGACATGAAACGGAACAAGGAATTTACCTTGTATAGTAATCCAAAATATTATGCGCCATTCACGCTAAGATTGACATATTAAGCGGAGCAGGGATCAAATAAAGAAGATGATTAGGATTAAGAAAATACATCTATTGATGGTTTTTAAACCATATTACATGGCTTAATCAAATAACGATATGTAGCAATAGGAATGTCATTAATGGTAGTGCAAAGAAATTAACGTTACATTGTGTTTAACAAGAGAAATTCTTAAAGCTGGGGCTATTTACCTTGTTGTTAATTGCAGATATTCTAACAAAAGGAGATGGCATTCCTCCTGTTTAAAAACCGTCCAAATAAAGGGCTGATGATGCCTACGTTCACCTTTTTAAATGATAGGGTACAGGTATTATGTGCCCTGAATATTTGGGGTATAAATGAGAGAGATCCCGTTCATTTATCCCCTTAAGCGCGATAAGGGGCTTCGTATGTATGCATCACTTTTTTCTATCGCATTAGGCTCAATTTTAGGTGGCTGGCTAAGATGGTTTGTGGGGCTGAAGCTGAATAACTTATACCCAAATATTCCGATGGGAACTGTTTTTGTCAATCTTGTCGGGGGATTTGTTATCGGTTTTGCCATTTCTTATTTTGCCAATGCCAATATTAGCCCCAATTATAAACTATTTATTGTCACCGGCTTTTGTGGCGCGTTTACTACATTTTCCACTTTCTCTTTGGAAGTATTAACGTTGATCCAAGAAGGGAAGTTAATGGTTGCATTGAGCACAATCGCCATTCATGTCATAGGCGCACTCATTTTTACTTTTTTAGGCATGATGAGTCACCACTGGCTCACTCAGTCGTAATCAACGAGTAGGGTAGATAGATGTAGGTGAAAAATGTGGTTGTTAGGCATTCGATAATCATCTTCTGATATTGCTGTGTTGAGAGCGGCAATCGTAAAATATTTCCCCAATTGATCTGTAAAATCGAGATCAACAGCAATAAATAGTCTGTTATTCCACGATGGTGTATTTTGAGGTGGTTATTTTTCCATTATGGCTAAAAGGATGACTTAAGAAATCTAACGCACTTTAGCTATGATATTATTAAAGACTATCTCGACAATAAATCCCCCATTATTTTTGGATAAAATATCACCAGATAGTATGTGATCTTAGTGATGGTTAGTCGTCATTTTATGGTTATTGTGAGTAAAAAAACACGTTTCGAGGGTTAAATTTAACAAATTAGTAATAAAGTAGATTGTTTGGAATAACTGCTTTTACTTGCCTACAAAATTATTCTTTTCTAAAAATAATAAGTATATTTTTTGCAAACTCTCCATCTGACAACAGAATATAATCCCGTTGATTAATAAATAAACTAAAGTGTTATTCATTGTTAATGAGCTTTAATTAGAACGATAACGCTGCTCTTTAGCTAAAAAACAGACTAATTCTAATGTTATATGACGCTATGGTGTCATTTGTCACTGCTAAGGGGATGAGTCTTCTATTTTGCTATTCGCCCATTCTTCTAGAACGTTATCTATACATATTGATTTTCGATGATATTATGATTTTTACTGCTGTTTTTATTAATAGCAGCGAAATAATCTTAATTTTGGCTATATATCACACCATCACTAAAAATATATTTTGTATAAAAATAAATAATAAAATTTATCATCTAAAGAAAATTGAATTAGAAACAGATATTGACGGGGAAAAGTTATGTCACAGATGTTAGCACTGTTTATTATCGTTTTGATTTTATACATTGGGGATGCTATTGCAGTAAGAACCAAAGCGTGGATCCCTTCCGTATTTGTATGTGCTGTTTTATTCCTATTCGGTTATTGGACATTCTTCCCTAAAGATATCGTCAGCATTGCCGGAATACCGCAAGTCGTGGCGGTGATGTTGATGTATCTGTTAATTACTAATATGGGAACGCTGCTATCACTCAAAGAGCTGTTGCGGCAGTGGAAAACCATTTTAATTTCGTTATCAGGGATCTTGGGCATCATTGTTTTTATTTATGCTGTCGGAATGGTGTTATTTGACCTGAATACAGTATTAGTGGCGATCCCTCCATTAGTCGGTGGTATCGTGTCATCCTTGATCATGTCTAAAGGTGCTGCTGATGCGGGTCTTATTGACCTATCGGTTTTTGCCATCCTTATTTACGTTATGCAGGGGTTTGCGGGTTATCCATTGACAGCGGTAATGTTAAAACGTGAAGGGCGTCGAGTGCTTGAGCAATATCGTCATGGTCAGTGGAAGGCGTCATTATCGGTTGAAGGGGCTGATAATGTTGAAGTGAAAACAGTCGTTTCAGAAGATGAGATGCCGAGATTATTTAAAAAAATTCCTTCTCACTACAATACCAGTTACTTCAAGTTTTTGCGCTTAGCAGCGGTGGGGTACCTTGCTTATTTAGTTTCTACATGGGCAGCACCTATCGTGAGTATTAGCCCGTTTGTATTATGTTTACTATTTGGCGTTATTGCATCGTCACTGGGCTTTTTGGAAAGACAACCGCTACAAAAAGCGAATGGTTTTGGTTTTGCCATTATGGCGTTAATGCTATTTATTTTTGACACTCTGAATCATGCAACCCCAGACATGTTATTAAGGCTTGTCTACCCTATGTTGGTGCTGATCATTGCAGCCGTCATTGGGATGTATTTAGCTTCGTGGATTGTGGGAAAAATACTGGGTGTCTCTAAAGAGATGGCCTTTGCCGTGTCGTTAACCGCACTGTATGGCTTCCCTGCCGACTATATCATTACGAATGAAGCCATCAATGCGCTGACCAAAGATGAGAAAGAGCGTCAAATTTTGACCGGACATATGTTAGGGCCGATGTTAGTCGGTGGATTTATCTCAGTAACCATGGTTTCTGTGGTATTGGCTGGGATTATGGTTGGTTTTATTACACCGCTTGCAGGGTAAATGATGATGGAAACAAGTACATTAAGAATACAACGCCATTTAGAACAATTGGCTGAATTTACAGCAACGCCGGGTCAAGGAACGACACGAATGAGCTATAGCGAGCAAGATAAGCAAGCACGTGATTATATAAAACAGCAAATGCGTGCACTTGGCTTGCAAGTTCGAGAAGATGCCATCGGTAATATTTATGGTCGTTTAGAAGGCTCTGAGGAGGGATTGCCTGCTGTGATTATTGGTTCACACTTTGACTCTGTTCCCCATGGCGGCGCTTTTGATGGCCCGGCAGGAATTGTGACAGGGTTAGATGTGGTTGCGCGTATTCGTGAACAACAATTGCAACCCCGTTACCCTCTTGAAGTGATCGCATTAGTCGAAGAGGAAGGAACGAGTTTTGGTCGTGGCTTGATGGCATCAAGTGTCATTACTGGGCTTATCGGAACTCAACCGCTATATCAACTGAAAGATAGGCAGGGTGTTTCGGCAGCGCAACGCATGGCAGATGCGGGCTTTAATGCAGATAAGGCGGCAGAGGCGGTGCTGGCACCTTCATCAGTCAAAGCTTTTTTAGAATTGCATATTGAACAAGGTCCAGTGCTAGAGCAGGCCAATGAAGATATTGGAATTGTAGATATTATTGTTGGTATTGCACAACTGGAAGTGAAGCTAAGCGGTAAGGCGGGACATGCAGGAACGACACCAATGGATATGCGCGCTGACGCATTAGTCAACGCTAGCCGTATCATTAGCCAAATTCCTGATATTGCTACTGCCGCTGGGGATAATACGGTTGCAACAGTAGGGCGATTAAACGTCTTACCAAATGGCGCAAATGTGATCCCAAGTGAAGTGACTTTTAGCGTCGACATTCGCTCAAGAAATGAATCCGCTTTGCGTAACACCATCGAGCAGATCATTGCATTGGTGAAACAAGAGAGTGCTAAAGGCAATATTCAAAGTGATATCGTTCAGCCTCTTTATGTGTCTCCTACCGAATTAGCCCCTGAAATCCATCAATTGATGGTACAACATGCACAAAAGCAAGGTTTGCGTTATCGCACTATGGTCAGTGGTGCAGGACATGACACGATGATTTTTGCCGGTATTACGCGCACGGGGTTAATTTTTGTGCCTAGCCGTAATGGGTTAAGTCATCACCCTGATGAATGGACGGATTATGCACAAATTGCGCTAGGAACTGATGTAATGTTCGCGACGGTTCGTTCGCTAACAGAGTGTTAAAGTGAAGAGAAGTATTATGTGATTAAGCAGATGAAGGCGTCTGTGCATAAGAAGGTAAAGGTAGAAAAATGGTAAACACAACAATTACAGCAGCAATCAAAAAACATACCGCAGATATGATTGCATTTCGTCGAGACCTGCATTCACACCCTGAATTGCCATGGGAAGAAGTACGAACCACTAAACGGATTGCGGAAGAGTTAAGTAAAATCGGTATCGAATATCGTTTAACAGAGCCAACAGGCATTATCGCGGAAATTAAGGGCGGTAAACCGGGAAAAACCGTTGCATTACGAGCTGATATCGATGCGCTACCCGTACTTGAGCTGAATGATGCATTAGACTATAAGTCTCAAAATCAAGGAAAAATGCACGCTTGTGGTCATGATGCGCATACCTCTATGTTACTGACGGCGGCAAAAGCGTTGTATGAAATTCGTGAAGATTTGAAAGGCAACGTAAGGTTGATTTTCCAACCGGCGGAAGAGATTGCTCAAGGTGCACGTGAAATGGTCAAGCAAGGTGCAATTGACAATGTTGATAACGTTTTTGGGATGCATATTTGGTCTACAACCCCCTCTGGGAAAGTCTCTTGTAATGTGGGGGGAACCTTTGCGTCGGCGGATTTACTTGTCGTGAAGTTTAAAGGACGTGGCGGCCATGGTTCGATGCCTGAAGCAACGGTCGATGCGGCTGTTGTGGCTTCTTCTTTTGTGATGAACTTACAAGCTGTCATTTCACGGGAAACATCGGCACTTGAGTCTGCAGTGGTCAGTATCGGTAAAATGGACGTGGGAACGCGTTTTAATGTTATTGCGGAGAATGCAGTATTAGACGGAACGGTACGTTGTTTTAATATCGAAACTCGGGATCGTATTGAAGCGGCTATCAGACGTTATGCAGAACATACCGCAGCGATGTATGGGGCTACAGCAGAAGTTATTTATACGTATGGAACACTGCCTGTGATCAATGAAGAGCGTAGTGCGCTATTGGCGCAATCTGTCATTACACAAGCATTTGGTGAAGATGCGTTGATGTTTGAAAAACCAACGACAGGTGGCGAAGACTTTAGTTTTTATATCGAAAATATTCCAGGTTGTTTTGCTTTATTAGGTTCAGGAAACCCTGATAAAGATACACAGTGGGCGCACCATCATGGGCGTTTTAATATTGATGAAGACGCAATGGCAACGGGAGCTGAACTGTATGCACAATATGCATGGTCCTATTTACAACAGGATAATTTCTAGTTGATGGTTCACCTTGTCGCGATAATCGCGGCAAGGTTTTATTTGTATTATTACCTGCCGATAGAATCGTTTTATCTCATCGTTAAATCACAAGATACCTTGATGGATATTGTGAACATCAAAAATAAATCTAGCCATAAATGTCATCTCCCCTAAAAGAGACGCAATTTAAAATTTTTAGAATACGTGAAGTATTGAGATTAAAATTTAGCTATAAATATAAAGAGAGAGAATGTTTTTATTTTTATTCTATTAAAAATGGTGATTTTGCGACGAATAAATAAATTATTAATATAGTGTTTAAAATATTTTACCAAAATACGCATAGTCAAATATAAACAAATGATTGTATATTTCACTTAAGTGGCCTGTTTTATTGACATGCTTGTTTTCATTAATATAATTCGGTGAAGTTTTACTTATATTGTGATGAGTAACAATAATTGAAACTCATCACAATTAAGCTAAGACTCATGATGTTTAAATATCGCTTTTCTTAAACGTTGTTGCTGCTCGAAACGTTGCTCTTGTGTTAATTGAGCGTCGTGAGAAAGCTGTGCCAGTAATATATTCATATTTGAGATTGAGTTTTCTGCTAATAGTGCGTCAACGTGTTTAACAATATTGTCGTAGTGTTGCATAACTATCTCCAATAGACATGATTAAAAATTATAACACATGGAATGTGGGTAGTATTATTTATTGTGGCTGTCGATGATTTATTTTTTATTACATCTAGCATAGGAATAAGATATTGAAATTAACCGTTATACTGCTGTGTTTTCTACTGTGTGCTTGTACATCAAAATGGGAACCAATAGGCCCTGTGGAATGGACTTACCAAGAGGCAGATTCACAATGTGAATTTGATTCTTTTAAGCGATTTCCAGTTCGTAACGAAGTCGCCCAAAGAACGGTGTATGAAACAATTACGAAAAAATGCAAGAAAAACGATGAATGCGGTAAAGAGAAAACTTATGAGGAAAAAGTTCCCAAGACGGAAAGTTATGTTTTGGATGTGAATAAAGATAGCCGCCATCGCGAATATATGAGTTGTATGAAAAGAAAAGGGTGGCAAGAGAAAAATATCTACTTTTGGGAATAGGCGCTTGCTAGCGTTTAATTAGATAAAAACTCAGATAGAGCCTTATGTGATAACTGAGGCTCTATCTATTGAGTATGCGTCAAATGGTAGACATCTAATTTTGTTTATCAATGATCATGACAGCCATGGTATTTGGCTCAAGTGCTCGCATAATATGCGGCTCATCACCGGGGTAGTGGATATAGTCACCGGGAAACAACTCTGTTGGGTTATCTAAAGGGCCAACCATGGCACGACCGCTCATCAAAATAATGTGTTCACTCACACCACGCATATGAGGTTCTGAAATACGATCTCGCCCAGGCTCAGCAACCACAGTATAGATATCACGTTGTGAGTTCGCGGGTGCTGCTGAAAGTAAAAAAGCGAGATAATTAGCATGTTCAGCACTGACTTGAATACCATCACCATGGCGAATGACGGTGACTGGCTCATGTCTATCTTCAATTAATCGAGAAAACGGCACATCTAAAGCGACACAGATAGCCCATAGAGTTTCAATACTTGGATTGCCATTTCCGGCCTCTAGTTGCGAGAGTGTCGATTTAGCAATGCCCGCCTGACGAGAGAGTTCGGAGAGTGACAGACCACTTTTTTGCCGTTCTCTGACTAATGCTTTGGCGATTAACTCAATAGGTGGAGTGAAGGAGCTCAAGTTTTAGTTTCCTATTTTGATTGCACTTTTAGATAACTACCGACATAATGAACGAACGTATTATATATCGAACGATTCATTATGCTAACCTCAACGCTTAATCATAGCACGGTAAAAAACATTGCACTGGTTTGTCTTGCGGATTTAATTGTCGGCATCTCATATGGGGCACTAGCGCATTCTCAAGGATTTGATTTTTGGGTTCCTTTGACTCTTTCTATTTTAGTGTTAGCAGGGGCGTCAGAATTTCTTTTTATTGGGGTCATTTTTTCAGGCGGAAGCCCTATTTCTGCTGCCTTGGCGGGGTTACTCGTGAATTCACGGCATATTCCATTTAGCTTTGCCGTCAGTGAGTTAGCGGGGAAAGGCCCAAAAGCGCTATTGGGCTATCATATTATGAATGATGAAAGTGTGGTATTTGGGTTATCTCAGGAAACTGAAAAAGAAAAAAGAGCGGCATTTTGGTTATGCGGATTAGGGATATTAATTTGTTGGCCAATAGGCGTATTGATTGGTGAAGGTGTAGGAAGCTTTATTCAAGATACTCATACACTTGGTATGGATGCGATGTTCCCCGCAATTATATTGGCGCTTTCATTACCCGCATTGAAAGATAAGCGATTGCGGTTAGCGGCAATCGTTGGTGCTGTGATTGCCGTGATCGCTACTCCCTTTTTACCAGCAGGGATCCCCGTATTACTGGCCTTATTAAGCTTAGTTATATATGTGAGAGGTTAATAATGATGGATAACCCATGGCTGATTTTGAGTGGAATTTTATTGCTGGCAGTGGGCACTTATCTAATGCGCTCATCGGGTGCCTTGCTCAAAGGAAAAATTATTTTATCAGATAATAGCAAGGCTCTGTTTTCAGCAGCAGCTATTGTGATCTTGTTTTCAGTTGCGATGACTTCGACAGTATTTGAAGGTGACCATTTTTCGGATATACCTAAAATAATTGGTGTGTGTGTAGCCGGATTGCTTACTTGGTATCAAAAACCTTTTATTGTCATTGTGTTATCTGCTTCTGTGGTGACCGCATTACTGCGCTTAATTTTTTGATATTAGCTTAAAACGCCCCGTTCAAACGGACAAGGGCGTTTAATTCACAATAATTTGATAAAACGAGTGGATGGAAATTAAACGGTAAGATCTTTGATTTCGTCCGTTGCTGCATTTTTTTGGACAGAAGCAATCCCTTTTAATGCCGCTTGTTTAGTTGAATACATCTCGCTACTGGCGATAATCTCATGATTGGCCGCTTTAAGAACAAAATAATAAGGCTGAGCGGTGTCTTTTGTTGATTTTTTCAGTTCAAAATAACCCATGATTGACTCCAAAAATGGTATAAAGTGGACACTCAGAATGTCGCAATACTCGCTATTGCCTCTTAAGATTAGAAATAAATAGGCAAATTTACTAGTTTCAGAGCCTATTTAATTTGAAAAAAAAGCCTCTATAACATAGAGGCAATCGTAGGATTAATAGAACTAATTATTGTTAGTTTAAGATAACGAATATGAAGAATAGATGCTATTTGATTCTGCATATTAATCTAAAAGGTCGCATCTATAGATATTTTATTTTAGCGTTTATTGTGCAGCAGGCTCTGGTGCTGGTGCACTCTTTGTTGGTTGTGATGTGGGTTTCTGTTTTGCTGGCACATATTCAGGCACTTCAACAATACTCATTTTAACAAGGTAACGTTTACCATCAGCCGCTTTTGGTGCGTCATTCGCTAATTTTTTCAATGTCTCATTCGGTGTCGTTGTTTGTTGAGCAACACTAAACAACACATTGTGGTGGTTCCCCATATGTGGGCGTGAAGAGCGGTTATCAGGGCCGTTGGCTGCTGCGGCAAATCCAACAGACATTAACATGAGAGCAAGTAAACCAGAATTTAGTTTGTTCATTGATATATCCTCTTATTTGTATTGATTCAGATAATCAATTAATTCATTTTTTGCCGCAATCGCTTTTACCTCCTTTGACCGAAGCTTCACAATTACTGCACTTTTTCCATATTTTCTACTTAATTAGCCCCGCTCGTATCGACAAGGACTATAAAAAAGCATCACTTGTGCTGTGTCTACTTGAGTGGCTGGAAGGCGGCATGATAATCGATTAGCATGGTAGTTAAATAACAAAATAGCAACAAAGTGAGCCGTTATGTCTGAGATACAAATTCCATTTTCAATATTAGATCTCGCACCTATTCCACAAGGCGCTTCTGCGAAGGAGGCTTTCTCTCACTCTTTAGATTTAGCCCAATTGGCCGAGAAACTTGGCTTCCACCGTTATTGGCTTGCAGAGCATCATAATATGACGGGAATTGCCAGTGCCGCCACCTCGGTGTTGATTGGTTACCTTGCCGCCAATACCACAACACTGCATCTTGGCTCTGGGGGCGTGATGTTACCCAATCATTCACCGCTAGTGATCGCTGAGCAGTTTGGCACATTGAATACGTTATATCCTAATCGAATTGATTTAGGGATCGGTCGAGCGCCTGGGAGTGACCAACAAACCATGAGAGCGTTACGTCGCCATATGAGTCATGATATTGATAATTTCCCTCGCGATGTGGCTGAATTGGTGAATTGGTTTGATGCAACAGATCCTAATCCTCCTGTCAGGCCAGTTCCCGGTTATGGTGAAAAGATACCTGTGTGGCTGCTAGGATCAAGTTTATACAGTGCGCAACTTGCAGCTCAAATGGGGTTACCTTTCGCCTTTGCCTCTCATTTTGCCCCTGATTTGTTATTACAGGCATTACAGACGTATCGGGAAAACTTTACGCCCTCATCTAGGCTCGCTAAGCCATATGCAATAGTTTGTATTAATATTATTGCCGCTGATACTGTTCGTGATGCGGAGTTTTTATTTACATCTATGCAGCAAGCTTTTGTGATGTTACGTAGAGGTCAGCCTGCACAATTACCACCTCCAGTGGAAGATATGGGGAAAATTTGGTCGCCTGCTGAACAATTTGGCGTGCAACAAGCGCTCGGGATGTCATTAGTGGGGGATAAAGCCAAAATTCGCCATGGGCTAGCATCCGTATTACGTCAAACTCAAGCGGATGAAATCATGGTTAATGGGCAAATTTTTGATCATCAAGCCCGCTTATATTCATTTGAATTAGCGATGCAAGCAATGCAGGCGCTGAGAGAGCAGTAACGCTTATGAATAGCGGTAGCGACACTATTTACTCCATTAATATAAAATCCGTTTAGCATCACGAGTTAATCGCATTTTTATGGGCTACAGGCGATAACGAGAGGTATTGACCTGTGGCCCAAGCTTCTTCTGTTCGGCTAGATTGCATTCAAGACGCTGGCTTTTAAACGATGCTCTGTCAATTGAGCACAATGAATCGGCCTATTTTCCCAATGCTAGAGGGCGACTCAAAATGGCAGAGTACGTTCAACGTGGTAGCATTTAGCTATTATTTTAGAGGATAAGTGAGATAACCCAGAATAATCTGGGTCATAGACGGCTAACAAGCGATTTGTGGCAGATGGGGTTCAAGAGGGGGCAAACCATGAGCCGCTCTAGCTCGGTCACAAGCTTCATTATGAACGCCATCAACCCATGATTGCTCGAATTCGCGGCAAGGGGTAGGCCTTTGACTATAGATAGCACAAGAGACACATTCACCAACCGTACCGGTTAATGCTGTGCAGCGTGTATTGTGTTTTTGATTGGTGCCCTTCATTGCACTCATAAATGGTGTTATTTGCTCAGTGAGATCTTGAGGAACCGTGCCACCACCACTTTCGCTTTCTGCCCAATAAAATGAGACGCGAAAATAAGCACAGCAAGCACCACAACTTACACAGGGATTATTTTCAGGATCAGTTTTTATTATATGAGTAATATTGGTCATATATAAAATCACTAAAAAATTTTGGAAATAATGACCCGCAGAAAACGGGCTGACGCAACATAGGCAGGAGGCCTAGAATCGTTGCTCAAACGCTATTATCTTACGTATTATTTCCGATTGGCAAGATTTTTCAGTGTTTCATACTGATATTTCTCATTATCTATACGATAAATAAATTCGATTAGAATTTTAAAAAACAAAAACTGCACCTTAATCAGTCGTGTTGCAACTTTTGGGGTGCAGTCAGTGGATAATTTTATCTTAAATTACGCTAATGTAAATTAGACGTGTTTTAGCTCACCATCATCCTCTTGGTTGTAGATGGTTTTGTCAGTTTCACCCATTAATTGGCTAGTGACCGTGCCCGCTGTCATAGAGCCGCTGACGTTGAGGGCGGTACGACCCATATCAATCAGAGGTTCGACGGAGATCAGTAAGGCAACCAGTGTGACAGGTAACCCCATAGCAGGGAGTACAATCAGCGCGGCAAATGTTGCACCACCACCAACACCAGCAACCCCTGCTGAGCTAACAGTAACAATCCCAACTAATGTCGCAATCCACAGTGGATCAAATGGGTTAATGCCCATGGTGGGGGCAACCATAACAGCTAACATAGCGGGATAGATACCAGCACAACCGTTTTGACCGATTGTCGCGCCAAATGAAGCCGAGAAGCTGGCGATAGATTCAGGAACACCAAAGCGACGAGTTTGAGTTTCAATATTCAGAGGAATACTGGCGGCACTCGAACGGCTTGTGAACGCGAATGTTAATACAGGGCCTGCTTTTTTGAAAAACTTAATAGGACTGAGGCCTGTTACCGCAATGAAAATACCGTGAACAATAAACATCAGTGCTAGTGCGACGTACGACGCTATCACGAATGTACCTAGATTAATGATGTCTGATAGGTTAGAGCTTGCAACAACCTTGATCATCAACGCCATGACACCATAAGGTGTTAAGCGCATAACTAGACGGACGAGTTTCATTGCCCAAGCTTGCAGCACATCGATAGCCGCGAGCGCTTTTTCACCACGTTGTTGGTCATCTTTGAGTAATTGCAGAGCAGCAACCCCCAAGAAGGCAGCAAAGATAACCACGCTGATAATAGATGTTGGGCTAGCTCCCGTCAGATCAGCAAATGGGTTTTTAGGAATAAATGATAAAATAAGTTGTGGAACAGTTAGATCAGACACTTTGCCCGCATAATTATTTTGAATTGCATCAAGGCGAGCAGTTTCTTGTTGACCTTGAACCAAACCTTCGGCAGTTAAGCCAAAAAGATTCGCAATCAAAATACCAATAAGTGCGGCTATTGCAGTGGTTAATAACAGTGTTCCGATAGTTAAGAAACTGATTTTACCTAACGATGATGCCTTGTGCAGACGTGCGACCGCGCTCAGTATCGATGCGAAAACTAATGGCATAATCACCATTTGCAATAGCTGTACATAGCCATTACCCACGATATTAAACCAGAGAATAGAGTCTTTCAGTGTTTGGTGATTAGTACCGTACACCAAATGGAGAGCGACGCCATATGCCACACCAAAAACCAGACCTAATAGAACTTTTTTCGACAGGCTCCAGCCTTTTGCCCCTAGTTTTGCCAGTAGTATGAGCAGTGCTACAAAGACAAGCACATTAATAATTAAAGGAATATTCATTCCGAACTCCAATCGCAGTTTTTTGAATTATGTTATTAGCGCTGTAAACCTTAAAGGTTATAAGGAATTAGCTCATCCTAACAACTGGTTATATGTTATCAGCAGATAAAAGACAATTCTTATACTGAAAAGTAATAACTTATGATGAATGATGCTTACAGTATATTACAAAATAGATGACTATGTAGACATGCGTATATCTATTTGATTATGAATATATTTTATTATGCTTTCAAATTGACTATGAAAATCAAAGCTATAACTAACGGGTATAAAGCAAGCACAAACAGCCAAAACGATCGCGATAAAACGTTCTGCACGTTTATTTGACTTGCTACGCAGTAACGGAAAACAAAAACGAAAAGGCAGAGGCCATAAGAAGGGAACTCCGGAAGGGGTGAGTATATCAGCCACTAAATGGCTCATATAACCCAGTAAAAATGCTTGGATCAAATCATTAGGAATAGGCCAGTTGGCCGGTAGCCATTGGTAACAGGCGAGCACTAATAGTAGCCATGCGATTAAACTGTGTGTAAAACCTCGATGCCCACATAATTTGGAAATCGGCAGGGAAAGGATCCTTAACATCCGACCGGGTATCGATGAAGGGTGGTCGATATCGGGGAGTAATGCCCCCAATAGCGCACCTGGCACCATATGCAGCCAATCACCTTGAGCAAGCTCAGGTGTGATCTCTAGCTTATGTGCCATTATTAATGAGGCGACAGAAAATAGCAGGTGCCCTTCAGCGGTCATGGTGGATAAATTACCATCTGTTTATCTATACAGTTAGGAGGGCAGTATAAAGCGTTTAAAAAGAATATGATAGGGCTAGAAATGCAAAAAACTCTTAGTTATTAGCAAATAACATCAGAGTTTTATACTTTTATGTAATATCCCTATCAAAACGTGATAGGGACGGGCGAAAAAAGCGGCAATAGATAATTAACGCAAATATTTTTCGGTGAGTTCATTAAGTGATGCGAGTTTAACATCCGCTAATCCCCAACGCGGATCATGAAAATGCTGTTGGTCAGGAACAACGATTGAGCGCATTCTTGCCGCTTTTGCAGCAATCATACCGTTAAAGGAGTCTTCTAGTGATACGCAGTGGATGGGTTTTGTCTCCAGTAAAGCAGCTGCATTGAGATAAACTTCTGGGTGCGGTTTACTGTGAGGTAAATCAGCCGCCGAAACAACCGCCGAAAAATAATCACGGATCTCAAATAAGTTCAGTACTTTCTCTAACATGTATTGCGGCGAGGCAGAGGCAAGGGCGATATTCAATCCCATTGAACGGCATAGTTCTAATGCGTGATGCACACCGGGAAGGAGGGGGCGCTGCTCTTCAACTAAGCCAATAACACGATCAATAATCATCTGTTCGACTTCTTTTAGGCTATGTCCTTGCCACGGAGAAGCGTGATACCAAAGCTCTACGACATGGTCGATTCGTAAGCCTAGTGTATCGGGTAGTTTATCAGCGATGGATAGGTCGATGCCTAATTGAGTAAAAATTTCACGCTCCCCTTGCGCCCAAAAAGGCTCAGAGTCAATCAGCAAGCCATCCATATCAAAGATAACAGACTGGATGGATAAGTTGTGGTACATGTCAAAACTCCATTCATGTATGTGTGACCTTGCCATGTTTCAAGGTGTTGTATGCAATAACAGGATTGACCCAATTAATTTGTCACCGTATCAATTCAAGGTATTGCATATCATCTGAAACTGATAGCCCTTTATTGCGATGAGTATTGTAGCAAGTCACTGACTGATTATATATATCGAAACGGTCATCTTTATCTTGAGTGTGAACGTTCCCCAAAAGTTGGATCTTTATGAAACTATTCAGTTATGGATTGAAAATGCTCGATAACATGGTTGAGACATCAACACAGCAATCCATATCCGACACACGGGAATATGGGAATGACAAGGCCCCTAAATCCGTCATATCGCGGTTGCGGTCTAAGAAGTGGGCAGCTTTGCCACTGACGACAATGGGCAGTCACGAAAGCGCAAGTTAAATAATCTGAAATTGCGAGTATCCGTATTATTCCTTGTGGTAAATTTGGTGGCTTTATAAAAATTCAGTTATGATTAGTTATAAAAAAATTTTTAGAGGGTCAATAATGAATTACCAGACTGCAAGTTATGTCGCAATCGGCAAGCGTATTATCGGTTGGATTGTTTTTCTTGTAGCATTGATTTCCACTTTAGCGTCATTAGTCAAATTGGCGGGTATGAAAGGGTTAGAAGGAGAGGGTATTAATGCAGTAGCCAATGATTTTATTAAATTAATGGCTGAAATGACGCGCCAAAGTACACCGTTTCTTAATGTCTTCTGGAACAACTCCCCAGTACCTCAAGTTGCCAATGGTTTTTCAGGCGCGAATATCGGCTTTATCATTATCTTTCTTTTTATCTTTGTTGGCTTAGCACTAAGCGCTTCTGGCTTACGCATGTATCGACAAATTAAATTTATTCGTGAAAGCCTCGAAGATCACGTGATATTGGAAAAAGCCAAAGGAAATGAAGTCTCGAAAGAAGAGCTTGAAGCTAAAGTGACGATCCCTCGACACACCATATTTACCCAATTCTTTATTCTTTATTTTTCGCCAATCGCATTCGGTATAGTTATCTATTTGGCATTAAAGTTGCTGAATTGGTAATTATCTGGCCCAGTCAGGCATCGCTGGGCCAACACCGTCATTATTTCTCGCCAATTAACTCATCGATAATGGTACGTGCGTGCAAATAGCTTTTTTCAAAGCCAAAAATATTGGATTGGCAAAGTAGATAATAAAGTTGATAAATAGGTTGCCTTTCGAGGAAGCCCGAAGGTAAAGGCCACACACTTTGGTATCCGTCAATAATTTGGATGGGTAACTCTGGGTATAAAGGCAACATTGCCATATCACATTCTCTATCCCCCCAATAGCAGGCGGGATCATATAAAATACCATTCTGCTCTTGTGTCATAGCGCAGTTGGCAGGCCACAAATCCCCATGAAGTAAGGAAGGTTGCGGTTGATGTCCTGTCAGGCGCTCTTTGACAATATCAACGATCTGCTGAATATCGCCAAAGACCATTCCTTTCTCAGCGGCAATTTGTAATTGCAAACCAATACGTTTTTCGGCGAAGAAAGAGTTCCACCGTTTTTCCCAACCATTTGGCTGAGTGATGGTGCCTAACATTGTATCAAAGTCAAAACCATAGCTCGGTTGCTCTTCCCATTGATGTAGGTGGGCTAATTGCTGACCGAAACGCCATGCGTTAGTTGCATCAAAACTTTTTAAAGGAAAATATTCTAATAGCAGAAAGCTGTGGTGTTTATTACTCCCTACACCATACACTTTAGGCACGGTGATGGTTTTGCTTTTGGCAAGCATTTCAAGCTGTTCGGCTTCTTGTTTAAATAAAGGCAGAAATTCACGCAGATTCTGTTTGACGAAAATGGTATGGTCACCGTAATCGATTTTCATCGTGTGATGAATATCACCCCCAGAAAGTATTTCTTTGTTATGAAGTTCTGCTTCACCTAAGTGTTCGCTTAATAAACGGTACATTGCTTGCCACATGATACACCTCGCTTTGCTTTGGTCTTCACTAACACGATTCTATAGCGACAGTTTAGGAATTAACAGCAATAATTATTTAAAAAGAAGAGCCTATCACGAAATGGCTCAACTATAACATTATGTTGAATGGATTATTTTAGATATTCATTATTATCGATATATTGTTTTTAAATTAATAACTAGTCATAAATAAATATTGAAATAAGACTATGAATATATTTCAAATGTTATTTTTCTTTTTTAAAAAATAAAGCCTTATTGTAATGACTATTATTTGCTATATTTTCTAATGAATATAATAAAATTAATTTTATACATAATTAGATTGTAATTATTCGATGTTTATTTTTTGCAATATTTAAATTAAAAAGAGTAATGAAAATGAAAGAGAAAATTGAAAATTACACTGGTCCTGCCGCTGGCTGGGGCGCGGTAAAAGCCGTGGCTGAAGCTATTCGAGGCCAAATGGAAATTGGTCATGATGTGATTGCTATGTTTGAAATGAATAAGCCTCAGGGGTTTGATTGCCCTGGTTGTGCATGGCCTGATCCGAAACATTATGCCTCCTTCGATATATGTGAAAATGGCGCAAAAGCCATGTCATGGGAAGCAACATCGAAAAGAACCACACCTGAATTTTTTGCAAAACATTCAGTAACTGAATTATTAAAGTGGGATGATTACGATTTAGAAAATGAAGGTCGTTTAACGCATCCAATGAAATATAATCCGCAAACTGACCATTATGAAGTGATTGAATGGGAAGAAGCCTTTGCACAAATAGGTAAACATTTATCTGGCTATGCCGACCCTAATGTGGTCGAGTTTTATACCTCTGGGCGCACCTCAAACGAAGCTGCGTTTTTATATCAACTGTTTGCAAGAGAGTACGGAACGAATAATTTCCCTGATTGTTCCAATATGTGCCATGAACCAACGAGTGTTGGACTTGCTGCATCTATTGGGGTGGGTAAGGGCACTGTGTTATTGGAAGACTTTGATAAAGCCGATTTAGTGATCTGTATTGGTCATAACCCCGGCACTAACCACCCAAGAATGCTGAGCTCATTGCGTGAAGTGTCAAAACGTGGTGCAAAAATTATCGCGATCAATCCGTTAAAAGAACGTGGGTTGGAACGGTTTGAGTACCCACAAGATCCTGTTGAGATGCTGACTTTAGAGTCAACTCAATTAGCTCAACACTATTATAAAGTACGCATCGGTGGCGATACTGCATTAATAAAAGGCGTGATGCGTGTTGTTATTGAGCAGCATGAGGCTGCGGTCGCACAAGGTAAATCGCCTATATTAGATAATGATTTTATTCAGGCTCACACTGCCGGTTTTGAGGCACTCAAACATGATGTGATGTCGACGCGTTGGGAAGATATATTACGTGTTAGCGGTCTGACTCGTGATGAAATCGAACAAATAGCCCAATTATATATTGAGGCGGATAGCACGATTATTTGTTATGGAATGGGGATCACTCAGCACCAGCACGGTACACAAAATATTCAGCAATTAGTGAATCTGCTGCTGCTCAAAGGGAACATTGGACGTGAAGGGGCCGGCATCTGTCCTTTACGTGGGCACTCCAATGTACAAGGAGACCGTACTGTTGGGATCACCGAAAAACCAAGCCAAGCTTTTCTCGATAAAATCGAACAACGGTTTGGTTTTAAACCCCCAGCTAAATTTGGCCATGCCGCTGTCGCGAGTATGCAAGCTATTTCTCAAGGAAGTGCGCGTGCATTGATCTGTATGGGCGGTAATTTAGCGGTTGCGATGCCGGATCAGGATGCCTGCTATAGCGGTATGAAAAAATTAGACTTAGCAGTGCATGCAGCGACTAAACTTAATCGCTCCCATCTGTTGACAGCCAAAAACACATTCCTATTCCCCGTATTAGGGCGTACTGAACGGGATGAACAAAAAACCGGACCACAAAGTATTACCGTTGAGGATTCTATGTCGATGGTACATGCTTCACACGGTAAGCTAAAACCGGCTAGCCCTCACTTGAAATCAGAGTGTGCCATCGTAGCCGGTATGGCTAAGGCTACATTGCCAAATACTAAAGTAGAATGGGATGAGTTTATCGATGACTACGATAAAATTCGTGACGCGATGGAGGCGGTGTTACCGGGTTTTGAAGATTATAACGCGCGGATCCGTGTGCCCGGTGGTTTTCACTTAACCAATGCGGCTGCAGAGCGACGCTGGTTGACGTCATCAGGAAAAGCAAACTTCATTACGACGCAAGGCGTTATTGAAGACCCTAAATCAGCGGTGAATAGCGAATTAGTCTTGGCGACAGTACGTAGCCATGACCAATATAACACCACTATCTATGGACTCAATGACCGCTATCGCGGTGTTTTTGGCCAACGTGATGTGATGTTTATTAGCGAAGCACAGGCTAAGAAACAGAACTTAGCCGCAGGCGATAGAGTCAATATTATTGCACTGGATAGTGAACAAAAGCGCACTCATCGCCGCTTAGATAACTTAAAAGTGGTTATCCATGATATGGCTGATCGCTGCGTGGCGACCTATTTCCCAGAAGCGAATAACTTAATTGCGTTGGATAATTTTGACCCGCAAAGTGGTATTCCGGCTTACAAAAACATTCCAGTGGTACTAGAAAAAGTGGATGTAGCGTCTTAACACCATCTCTTGATGACATAGAGACAAAAGCCACCCTTAAGATGATTGGGTGGCTTTTTATTTTGCTTATTATCGCTAACAGCGCATTAGGCCGACTGTAACTTTTCTTGCGGTAATTTCGCTTTTTTGCGCGCTAAGACCATTTTGCTATAGAGCAGGGCAATGATGAAATAGATGGCTTGAGTAATAACAATACAAGGGCCTGTAGCACCGTCAATGTGGAAACTGACAATGGTTCCAATCACACTAGAGGTGACGGAGGCAATCACGGCCACAAAGAGCATCCACCCAAAGCTTCGACATAGGACAAAAGCGATGATGCCCGGGGAGATAAGCATCGCAATGACTAAGATGATCCCAACCGCTTGAAGCGAGGCGACAATGGTAAGGGCGAGCAATGAGAGCAGACCATAATGGATCAACTTCACAGGCAGGCCAATCACACGCGCTTGATTAGGGTCAAAGCAATACAGCATAAAATCTTTACGTTTTAGTAAGATAATAGCGATGGTAATGCCTGCAAACCATAGGTTTTGCTTAAATTCGGCGTCGGTAATACCAAGAATATCCCCAAATAGGATATGAGTAAGATGCTGCTCGGTATCGATTTTGGCAAACATCACTAAGCCGACGGCGAACATGCCTGAAAAGACAATTCCCATCACGGTATCTTCTTTGATACGACTATTCTCTTTGAGGTATCCGGTGGCAAATGCACAAAACAGGCCCGAAACAAATGCCCCAATAGCAAGTGGTATACCCGCAACAGAAGCAATAACAATCCCCGGTAATACAGCATGGGAGATGGCATCCCCCATTAATGACCAGCCTTTAAGCACTAAAAAGCAAGATAAAATCGCACAGACTGCACCTGTCACGATAGCCGTAATAATCGCTTTCTGCATAAACGGGAAAATAAACGGTGCCGTTAGTAAGTCAATAAAATCACTCATTAGAGGCTCCTTGTTGTTTTATTTTATGCAGGTTCTCGACTTCCTGTTTTGCCTTACGACGAGAAGCAAAAATGCCGTGTTTTGGCGCAAAGAAGAATGCCAACAAGAAAATAACCGTTTGAAGCGTCACAATTAAGCCGCCAGTTGCCCCATTGAGGAAATAGCTGGCATAAGCACCAATCGCGCTGGTGGCAGTACCAATAGCGACTGCAATGATTAATAAACGCTTAAATTGGTCAGTGAGTAGATAAGCTGTTGCCCCGGGAGTTACCACCATAGCAATAACTAAGATTGCGCCAACCGTTTGTAATGCAGCTACCGTACAAGCACTTAGTAGAGTAAAAAAGATAATCTTTAAGCGCAATGGATTCAAGCCAATTGAACGAGCGTGGCTTTCATCAAAGAACACGGCGAGTAAATCCTTCCATAAAGCCAGTAGCACGATAAAGGAGATGGCGATAATAATTTCAACCTGCAATACATCGGCGTCGGCGATACCTAAAATATTACCGAAAATGATGGTTTGCACATTCACTGAAGTTGGGTTTAAAGAGACGATTAATAGCCCCGCGGCAAAGAAAGTTGAAAAGATAAAGCCGATAACGGCATCTTCACGTAACCGAGTAATATGCTTAATAAAGGTCATAGCTAGGGCCGCGAGGATCCCCGTAAAAAAGGCGCCGGCGGCATAGGGTAAGCCTAACGCATAAGCTCCGGCAACACCCGGTACAACGGAATGAGAGAGGGCATCGCCCATTAATGACCAACCTTTGAGCATTAGGTAAGCTGAAAGAAATGCACAAACGGCACCCACAATAGCGCTTACCCAAATGGCTTTAACCATATAGTTGTACTCGAAAGGTTGCAGTAACAACTCGATCATACTGGATCCATAGGCTGGTTTGTTCTAACGGGGGCATTGTGGTCATGGCCATAGAAAACGGCGGCGCGTTCATCATCGGTAATCACCGTGACAGAGCGTGGATCGTCGTCGTCATGCAGCTCTTGACCTGAAAGATTGATATGGCGTAGCACACCACCAAAAGCCACTTGCAAATTCTTTTGGGTAAATGTGGTTTCAGTCGGACCACTTGCGAGTACGGTGCGATTAATCAAAATGACTTGGTCACAAAACTCAGGCACACTCCCTAAGTTGTGAGTAGACACCAAAATCAGGTGGCCTTCATCACGTAGGCTACGTAACAGGTCAATAATGGCGTTTTCTGTTTTAACATCGACCCCTGTAAAGGGTTCATCAAGTAGGAGCACTTTACCTTGTTGGGCTAGCGCACGAGCTAAAAAGACGCGTTTTTTCTGCCCGCCAGAAAGCTCGCCAATCTGGCGATGCTCTAACCCTGCCAAATCTACACGTTCAAGTGCTTTTTTTACCGCTTCTTTGTCTTCACTTTTAGGAATACGAAAAAAGCCCATTTTGCCGTAACGCCCCATCATCACCACATCGGAGACAAGCACAGGAAAGTTCCAATCCACTTCCTCTGTTTGAGGAACGTAGGCAATAATGTTTTCTTTGAGAGCCTCTTTGATTGGCTCACCATTGAGCGTGACACTGCCAGATGATGGGGTGACTAACCCCATGATCGTTTTAAATAAGGTGGATTTACCACTGCCGTTGACGCCAACCAATGCACATATTGATCCGCCTGTAATATCAAAACTTGCATCATAAATTGCAGTGTGACCGTTGTTGTAAGTGACAGTGGCATCATCCACAACCAAATTAGGGTGTTCAAAGCGTTTCGAGTTACTCATATTACTGATCAAATCCTTTCGCTATAGTGTCAACGGTTGTATTTAACAGTTCGATATAGGTTGGTACTGGGCCATCTGCGGTTGATAGTGAATCTACATAAAGGACTCCACCGTATTTTGCCCCAGTTTCTTTACTAACTTGGCGTGCTGGTTTGTCTGAAATTGTACTTTCGCTAAATACCACAGGGATATTATATTTACGTACAGTATCAATCACATTTTTAACTTGTTGTGGCGTTCCTTGTTCTTCCGCATTAATTGGCCAGAGATAAGCTTCTTTAAAGCCATAATCTTTTGTTAAGTAGCTGAAAGCGCCTTCACTTGAGACTAACCAACGTTTCTCTTCAGGGATACGGTTGAGTCGCTCACGCAGTGGAGCATCAAGTTGTGCAATCTGTTCAGCATATTTTTTCGCATTTTGGTTGTAGATTTCTGCGTTTTCTGGATCATACTTAACCAATGCTTTGCGAATATTTTCGATATAAATTTGGGCGTTTGCAGGTGACATCCATGCGTGTGGGTTCGGATTCCCCTTATATTCGCCTTCACGAATTGGCATAGGATCAATCCCCTCAGTGACGACAACAGCAGGAACATTTTGGAAATTTTCAAAGAAGCGTTGGAACCAGACTTCAAGGTTTAAGCCATTCCATAAGATCAGGTCGGCATCATAGGCCTTCATGATATCTTTTGGTGTTGGTTGGTAGCCGTGGATTTCAGCGCCAGGCTTGGTTATCGATTCCACAACGGCGGCATCCCCTGCGACGTTTTGTGCGATATCTTGAATAATGGTAAAAGTTGTGACGACCTTAAACTTTTTAGCTAATGCAGGTTGACTGATTAGTAAAATAGTAGATAAAGCAAAGACAGCAGAAAGTAGTGGTTTAGACAGTAGAGATAGTGTTTTCTTCATTATTCAGACCCTGACATCATTGGCTTAGTGGATTTTTTAATTACCCTGTTACGCATAAAAAGAATAGCAGGAGTAAAAGTCAATTGATAATGATTATCAATATCAATTGGGTAAAGTCAAGACAAAAAGTGTGTGATTTTTCTATTATTGTGATTACTTTTTTCAATGACTAAAACATGTCTTGAAGTAAAAGTTAAGTAAAAATTATTTTATTTTTCTTACTATTAGTTATTCTTCCGTCAGTTTTATTAGCAGAGGATATCTCGGTGAAAAAAAATATCAGTGGCGCATTGGTATTTCTGTTGCTAGCGGGTTGCTCTAGTGAACCAGAAAAACAAGTATCAACACAACGGATGTTAAATAAAAGTAGCAATTTATCAACAGTGCAGCAAAATATTTCCTTTCCTCGTACGCCATTTGATGAGTTCATTCGAGAGTCTGCGAGTCGTTATAATGTTGATGAAACCTTAATTCGGGCCATCATTGAGGTTGAATCAAATTTCCGGCCGGATGTCGTCAGTAAGTCGAATGCGATTGGTTTAATGCAAATCAAAGCTTCAACTGCGGGGCGTGATGCATATCGTTACCAAGGGAAGTCTGGGGAGCCTTCAACGCGAGATTTAAAAGATCCGAGAAAAAATATTGATATTGGCACAGCTTATATTCGGATATTAAAAGAGCAACACCTTGCTGGGATTAACAATCCCCAAACGATGTACTATGCGACTGTCGTGGCTTACGTCAATGGTGCTGGCGCCTTGTTAAGGACATTTGATAATGATAAAGGCAGAGCTATCGCGATGATTAATCGATTGACACCTGAAGAGTTTTATCAACACGTTCAAACGAAACACCCAGCGCCTCAAGCTCCGCGTTATTTATGGAAAGTCAAAAATGCCTATAATTCATTAGCCATGAATTAATGATGTGCCGCCACTAAATGTGGGAGTTGCGCGACAATCTCAACGATACCGTTGATAACAAACTGCACTCCCATACAAATTAATAAGAACCCCATTACCCTTGATATCGCATCAATTCCACCATTACCTAACCATTTCATGATAGAAGTGGCACCTCGTAATGCTAACCAAACAATTAAGCTAACAATGAAAAAGGTGATTACCGGAGCGACTTTTAATACCCAAGGGGCAAAGCCAACATCACCTTGTAAAGAGGCCGCTGAGCTAATGATAATAGCGATGGTACCTGGCCCTGCAGTACTCGGCATGGCAAGGGGAACAAACGCAATATTAGGTGATTTTTGACGTTTTTTAGAGACGGTTGTGTCATCAGGTGTTAAGGCACTGGTATCATCGTTATTCTCACCGCTAGGGAATAGCATACCAAAACCAATAAATGCCACAATTAACCCACCAGCAATGCGTAATCCGGGAATCGAAATACCAAATGTATTCATCACTAATTGCCCTGCGTAGAAGGCAATAGTCATGATCGCGAAAATATAAATAGAAGCCAAAAGTGATTGATGGTTTCGCTGCTCTTTGGTCATGTTGCCAGACAAACTCAGCATCACTGCAATTGTTGTCAATGGGTTGGCAAGAGGAAGTATTAAAACCAATCCAATACCGATGGCCTGAAATAGCTGAAGAAAATCATTCATAATAGGCAAATTAAGCTCTTAATGGAGGTTAAAATTCAGTGCGAATTGGCACTATAGCAAAAATTATGCACAGATGCCCCGTAAAACCGCTTATCTCGCTACACAATCTCTGATATATCACGCGATAAAGTTATCAGTCTTATTGCGATGATTTTTTTAAGATTTAAAAAGAAGTAGTTGTACACATTAACTGTGGATAACATTCGCATTCTATTGTGAATAAGTTGATTTACTCTTTTTATAACAGTGAGATATAACAGTGAGCTAAAAAATGTTCAATTTTTAAGATAAAAAAAACCCTTTTTATGGGGGACATAAAAAGGGAAAGGGCATCTATTAGTAGGTTGTCAAAATTTCGATATGGTTAAGTTATACCGTTAATTTTGTTATTTACTTACTGGTTATGTAAATTCATTAAAAGAATACGTGTACAATTATTTATTAGTGAGCGAGGGAGAAAAAATGCTAATTGGAATCAATCATTTAACTCTAGCCGTTAGTGACATACAAAAAAGTATTTCTTTTTATCAGACGGTATTAGGAATGCAGTTACATGCAAGTTGGGAGCGAGGGGCTTATTTAACCTGTGGTGCACTATGGGTATGCCTTTCTTATGACCCGATGAGACAAGAGGTTGCTGCTGCAAAGCGTCGTGATTACACCCATTATGCTTTTACGGTGTTAGCTGAGGATTTTTCGGATATCGTTGAAAAATTGCATCAAGCCGGCGTGACTGTCTGGAAAGATAACCGCAGTGAAGGTGACTCCTTCTATTTTTTAGATCCAGATGGTCATCAATTAGAAATTCATGTTGGTTCATTAATAGATAGATTAAAGAGTTGCCGCAAAAAGCCGTACGACGGAATGGTATTTTATTCATAGTCAATACACCGCGGCGAATAGGTGATAACACAGGTGAAAGTTATAGGGAAACATTATGTCTATTCAAAGTGTAGCGACTGTTGGTGGGTTGGAACAACAATTAGATTGGTTATTAATCGACTGTGTAAACAGCGGGGCTTCGATTGGATTTATTGCTCCAATAACACAGGTTGAAGCGCGCAATTATTGGCAAACAGTTGATCAAGGCTTGCAAACCGGTGAACGTTTATTACTCGTAAAATTAGTCGACAAACAGTTAGCTGGGGCAATTCAACTTTCATTTTGCGCAAAGGCAAATGGTCGCCATCGGGCAGAAGTTGAAAAACTCATGGTACACACAGCTTTTCGTCAGCAAGGCATAGCTAAACAGTTACTTCTCGCTGTGGAGCAGGTAGCGCTAAGCCATCAACGAACATTACTTGTATTAGATACTCGTACAGGTGATGTTGCTGCACATCTGTATCGCCAACAAGATTATATCGAGGTGGGCGAAATTCCTCATTTTGTATCGAATGCTCAACAGGAGTTTGAGAGTACAACTATTTTCTATAAGCACTTAAGCGTAAACGTATCATCTTAATTTGCTTGCTTTTATTAGCCTATTAATATTGCTAGAGTTTTCTTTACAAACTATTTTTTATTATAAATATTGCTTTACGCCCTATGCACTATGCTAACTAAAGTCAAACAGGTAAGTTTTGGGGTTGTAAATGAAAAATGTAATGACGGCTCTGACGGCATTCGTCATGCTAATGGGAGTCGCAATAGCTGCACTGCTTATTGTTTTTCCGCAGCAATGGAAGCAGGACATCTATCCTAGTGTAGCAAGTATTTTGCCTGAATCTATTAATGCGCTAATGCCAAGCTGGGGTGCGGATTATAATGCATGTGACAGTTTAGAAAGTAATTTGCAAACCTTTGCCGAATATTTAAAGACAAATGAAGATGTTGTCAACGTTAAAGGTATGAATGGACTGGACGACCAATTGAATGCCATACGCTCACGGGTTGAGAGTATGCCAGTACAAGTACGGAAATTAGTTTGCCAACAAGAATATGCACGCTTAGAAGGGTTAAAAAGTGTGTTCTTTTTGGGAAATAATTAGCGTTAATTTAATCAAAATAGTGCAGAAAATATCGCAAGGATAGAAAGCAAAATTTGTTATTTAAAACATCTTACATGATTTGTGTTAGTCTAAGTATGCCGTGTTGATTTAGGGAGCGTATCATGCGCATATTTAGACTTCCTTTCTTAAATTGGCTAATTTTCAACGCCATCGCCTTCTATTATCTTTATACGAAAAATAGCCTGTCTTGGAGTTTCTCTGGTTGGATGGGAATATTGGCGATACTGGTTGCGTTGGAAAGCTTTGGGTGGATAGCCGCCAGTTTATATTATTTTTATCGTTACAAGACATCCCCTAATCCCATCGTTCAGGCAACAGCGTTGATCACGGAGGGGCCATTTAAATTCTCTCGTAATCCACTCTATTTGGCGTTTACATCCTTGTGTGTCAGTTTGGCACTGTTTACCCAATCACCGTATTTTCTTGTATCAGGCCTTGTATTTTGGCTGGTGACCGATCTGTATACCATCCCTCAAGAAGAAAAGTTCTTATCAGCACGTTTTCAAGAGGAGTGGCAACGTTATAGCCAACAAACACGACGCTGGCTGTAACTTAAGAATACGGTGTGTATTTTAAAATAACCGTTAAATATGCATTTTGTTCTTAACAACTAGCGCAAAATATCGTTGTTTATCATATTGTCTTGTTTATTTATCAGCGGAGCGTATCACGACTAGAGGTATCTATTTACTGGTTGATGACGTAAAACGAGGCATGCGCACGCAGAGATAAAAAAAGTGAATTCAGATCACTTTACACTGCTCTTCACTCAGTATTCAGCGGCCTGAAGGCCAATGCATTGAGTAAACAATCCATTGCTATTTTTTATTAACCATTTGCTCAATAGATGCACACACTATGAATATTGAAACTTTCATTTCGTTATCGATGTTTTCTTTTGTCACGTCCATTACCCCAGGCCCCAATAACATCATGTTACTTGCATCGGGGATGAATTTTGGACTAAAGCGAACTATGCCACACGCATTAGGGGTCTCAATAGGCTTTTTGGTGATGCTAATTGCAGTGGGAATGGGAGTGGGGGCTTTAATTAAGTCGTCAGAGATCGTTTATAATATTTTGAAGTATCTAGGGATAGCCTATTTATTATGGCTAGCTTGGAAGACGACAATCAGCCGTTCAGTTGGATCAGCAAAAAACAGTAATGAAAAACCGCTAACGTTGTTAGAAGCAGCGCTGTTTCAATGGGTAAACCCAAAAGCATGGATGATGGCGATATCGGGTATGGCCCTCTACACAGACTCAACGAACCCTTATAGCTCAATGTTGCTTGTGGCGGTTATTTTTAGCCTAATTAATTTTCCATCTGTCACGATTTGGGCTATGTTTGGTAGTGAGTTGCGCGAACGATTGAAGAACCCTAATGTTTTGAAAAAGTTTAATTTAATTATGGGGCTATTGCTTGCGGCAAGTGCGATATCAGTGATATTCCAATAATATCTTATCGCCTCAACAGTAAGGCAAAAAGGGAAATATTGGGTTATCGGATAAGTGATAGTGGATATACAGCATTATGGTGTATATGGGGAGTGTAGGCAGGCTGGTGGAAAGACGCATACCACCTATACATTCCGCTATATACCTCCACGCGCACAATTGAGTTAATTAAACCAATCGAAACGGGAATGAATATTGAGCAAACCTACGATTAAATAAATCGGATAGAAAGTCAGCATTAGTGAAAAAGGGGCTGACTGAATTGTGATTATCATTGCGCTGATATATAGGCTCAGTTTTTCACTCGTCATTTTGAAAAATAGGCGGCCTTTAATGGGAAGCAGCTATTAGCAACCTGTGGTGACAATCCAAATATTTTTCCAGTTGAGCAAAGCCAAGGGTTGATTATTTTAGTATTTATACCTATTTATATTGTTGTGGCAATGCGGCATATCTTGTTTTAATTGTAGAAAATAGACTCAGTATTTTTATTGCGCTCATTTTCGTATTGATTGGTACTTCATATAAACTCACCATTTTCTATGTTGCACTATTCAAATTGTGTCCATCGCTCTATTTGAGCAAGCTTGAACTATTCGGCGATAATAACCACTCATCTATCGCGAATAAATCAGTCTGTGTTATCATTGTCAATGAGTTACTTTTAATGTGCATAGTCAGTTAGTCATTTGTGTACATATCTCGCATAGTGAAGTGAGGAATTAATCGTAACGTATTGTTTTATAAACTTGGAATAATCAAGCAAGTGATCTTTCGTGTGGGTCACCACTGCTGATAAGGATTTATTAATGCCTGTTATTACTCTTCCTGATGGAAGTCAGCGTCAGTTCGACCATGCCGTTTCTGTGATGGATGTTGCGCGTGATATTGGAGCAGGTCTCGCAAAAGCGTGTATTGCGGGCCGTGTAAACGGTGAATTGGTTGATGCCTGTGAACTGATCGAGCATGATGCCAATTTGGCTATCATTACCAGCAAAGATGATGAAGGGTTAGAAATCATTCGTCACTCTTGTGCTCACTTGCTAGGTCATGCAATCAAACAATTATGGCCAAACACCAAAATGGCAATTGGTCCAGTTATCGATAATGGTTTTTATTATGATATTGACCTAGATTATGCGCTGACGCAGGAAGACTTGGAAAAGCTTGAAAAGCGTATGCTTGAGCTTGCCAAAACAGATTATGATGTAATTAAAAAACGTGTTTCTTGGGCCGAAGCTCGCGAAACCTTTGTTGCCCGTGGCGAAGATTATAAAGTTGAAATTCTTGATCAAAATATTAGTCAAGACGACCGCCCAGGCTTATATCATCATCAAGAATATATTGATATGTGTCGCGGTCCACACGTACCTAATATGCGTTTCTGTCACCACTTTAAATTACAGAAAGTGGCGGGTGCATACTGGCGTGGTAACAGCGATAATAAAATGCTGCAACGTATTTACGGTACCGCTTGGGCAGATAAAAAGCAGCTAAATGCCTATCTATTACGCCTTGAAGAGGCGGCTAAGCGTGACCACCGTAAAATTGGTAAGCAATTAGATTTATACCATATGCAGGAAGAAGCGCCGGGTATGGCGTTCTGGCACAATGATGGCTGGACAATCTTCCGTGAATTAGAAACTTTTGTACGTACTAAACTAAAAGCCTATAACTATCAAGAAGTAAAAGGTCCATTTATGATGGATCGGGTACTTTGGGAAAGAACTGGGCACTGGGAAAACTACAAAGACGCGATGTTCACAACGTCTTCTGAGAACCGTGAGTATTGCGTGAAACCAATGAACTGCCCAGGTCACGTACAAATTTTCAACCAAGGTTTGAAATCATACCGTGATCTGCCATTAAGAATGGCTGAGTTTGGTAGCTGCCATCGTAATGAACCATCCGGCGCGTTACATGGTTTAATGCGTGTACGTGGCTTTACACAAGATGATGCTCATATCTTCTGTACTGAAGATCAAATCTTAAGTGAAGTCACCGACTGTATTAAAATGATTTATGACGTTTATGCAACATTTGGCTTTGAAAAAATTGTTGTTAAATTGTCTACACGTCCTGAAAAACGTATCGGTACTGACGATATGTGGGATACCGCAGAAGCGGATCTGGCTCAGGCGTTAAAAGATCAAGGTATTGAGTTTGAATACCAGCCAGGCGAAGGGGCATTCTATGGTCCTAAAATTGAATTTACACTGTATGACTGCCTAGACCGCGCATGGCAGTGTGGTACTGTACAGTTAGACTTCTTCTTGCCAGGCCGCCTCAATGCATCTTATGTTGGTGAAAACAACGAACGTATTGTGCCTGTGATGATCCACCGTGCGGTATTAGGTTCACTTGAGCGCTTTATCGGTATTTTGACAGAAGAATATGCAGGCTTCTTCCCAACATGGTTGGCGCCACAACAAGTGGTTGTGATGAACATCACTGATACTCAGGCGGATTATGTTCAAGAATTAGTCAGCAAGCTACAAAGTGTTGGCATTCGTGCGAAAGCGGACTTACGTAACGAGAAAATCGGCTTTAAGATCCGCGAACACACCTTGCGTCGTGTTCCTTACATGTTAGTTTGCGGCGATAAAGAAGTTGAATCAGGTAAAGTCTCTGTACGTACCCGTCGCGGTAAAGATTTAGGCAGCCTAGATGTCAATGAATTTACAAACAAACTGCTAGAAGAAATTCGCAGTCGTCAGCTTAATCAGATGGAGGAATAAGGTATTAAAGGCGGAAAAAAACTCCCAACAGCACGTCCAAATCGTATTAACGAAGAAATCCGTGCAACTGAAATTCGAGTTACCGGTTTTGACGGTGAGCAACTCGGTGTCATGAGTGTGCGTGAAGCACTTGCGAAAGCGGAAGAGGCTGGTGTTGACCTAGTTGAAATTAGCCCTAATGCTGAGCCACCTGTTTGCCGGATCATGGATTACGGCAAATATCTTTATGAGAAGAGTAAGTCTCAGAAAGAGCAAAAGAAAAAACAAAAAGTTGTTCAAGTGAAGGAAATTAAATTCCGTCCAGGAACAGATGAAGGCGACTATCAAGTTAAACTACGTAGTCTGATTCGCTTTTTGGAAGATGGTGATAAAGCCAAAGTTACCTTGCGTTTTCGCGGTCGTGAAATGGCTCACCAACAGATCGGTATGGAAGTGCTTAACCGCATTAAAGCCGATCTGGATGAACTGGCGTCTGTGGAGTCATTCCCTTCAAGAATTGAAGGTCGCCAGATGATCATGGTCTTAGCACCAAAGAAAAAATAAGTTTATCATTATGAACAGCACCCGCATAAAAGCGGGTGCTATATCTTGTTGAACCAATCATTGAAAATCTCTAACAACCTATATTGGATGCGCTGAATATAGGCTTGATAGTATGAAAAGACATGGGTTTGTGCGAAAAAATTGATTATCTACTTGAGTAATCGGGCAATAAGCATTAAAATCCGCGGTCGAATCGCCTTATCATTCGGTAATTACCCGAGGTGACGTAGGCAAAGAATATGGCACTTTAGTTATCAACGTATTGAATCTATTAGATTAAACGGTAACTAGGGTGTATGCTTTAGAGAATATAAGCAAATCTCTTTATCCAGTTGGAGGAATAAAGTATTAAAGGCGGAAAAAGAATCCCAACAGCACGTCCAAATCGTATTAACGATGAAATTCGTGTGAATGAAGTCCGTTTAACCGGTTTAGACGGCGAACAGCTCGGCATTATGAGCCTGCGTGATGCACTAGAAAAAGCCGAAGAAGCAGGGGTAGACCTTGTTGAAATCAGCCCAAATGCCGAACCGCCAGTTTGTCGTATCATGGATTACGGCAAATTCCTTTATGAGAAGAGCAAGTCTCAAAAAGAACAGAAGAAGAAGCAAAAAGTTGTTCAGGTGAAGGAAATTAAATTCCGCCCTGGTACAGATGAAGGTGATTATCAGGTCAAACTACGCAACCTGATTCGCTTTCTCGAAGATGGTGACAAAGCCAAAGTTACACTGCGTTTTCGTGGTCGTGAAATGGCTCACCAACAAATCGGTATGGATGTACTTAACCGTATTAAGTCCGATTTGGATGAGCTGGCGTCTGTGGAGTCATTCCCTTCAAAAATTGAAGGGCGTCAGATGATCATGGTGCTGGCACCTAAGAAGAAATAATTAGGCCATCAAGTAATTGTGTTTACAGCAATGTAGATGCTATTCGCCTAATTAATTCGTAGTTTATCACAATGCGAAGTTGGAAATTAAAGAAATGCCAAAGATTAAAACTGTACGTGGCGCAGCAAAGCGCTTTAAAAAAACTGCAGGCGGTGGCTTTAAGCGCAAGCATGCAAACCTTCGTCACATTCTGACTAAAAAGTCTACTAAGCGTAAACGCCATTTACGTCCGAAAGGAATGGTATCTAAGGGCGATCTGGGTCTGGTAGTTGCCTGCCTGCCTTACGCATAAGTAAACATTGGTTAATAAGATTAAAGACGATAGGAGATAGCTATGGCTCGCGCAAAACGTGGTGTAATCGCCCGTGCACGTCACAAAAAAATTCTGAAGCAGGCGAAAGGTTACTATGGTGCACGTTCTCGTGTTTACCGCGTAGCGTTTCAGGCGGTAATCAAAGCTGGTCAATACGCTTACCGTGACCGCCGTCAACGTAAACGTCAGTTCCGTCAACTGTGGATCGCGCGTATCAACGCAGCGGCTCGCCAAAACGGTCTGTCTTACAGCCGTTTCATCAATGGCTTGAAAAAAGCTTCAATTGAAATCGACCGTAAGATCCTGGCAGACATCGCCGTATTCGACAAAGCAGCATTCACTGCTTTAGTTGAAAAAGCGAAAGGCGCTTTAGCTTAATGTTTGCTTGAAAAGAGGAAGGAGACTTCCTCTTTTCATTTATGTGGTTTTATGTTAATACTTAAGTAATACAATCTGTTTAGTGAATTAATTATATGCAAATCGTCGCTTTTCGTTTCTTCTTTTACTTTAGCACCTGAGTTTCGGGGGCTTGCGCGCGTAAGAAAAGAAACGAAAAGTTACGCTAAAGCCTCCGTCAGGAGGCTTTTTTGTTTTTGATTGAAGAAAAATACAGTAAAATCAGTTAAGTGCTTATCCATTCAATAAATGGCAAGTGAGAACTTAATAAATCGGTGAATAACTAGCAAAACGACCGTAAGGTCATAAAGGGGAAATAATGCCACATCTCGCTGAGTTGGTTGCACAGGCAAAAGCAGCCATTGAACAGGCCCAAGATGTTGCTACGTTAGAGTCAGTTCGTGTTGAATATTTAGGCAAAAGTGGCCACTTCACACTACAGATGAAAACGTTGCGTGATCTGCCTGCTGATGAACGTCCAGCAGCAGGGGCTGTGATTAATGAAGCCAAAGTACAGGTTCAAGATGCACTGAATATGCGTAAAGCAGCCATGCAGGCTGAAATACTGAATGCACGTTTAGCATCGGAGAAAATTGATGTCTCATTACCTGGGCGTCGTATGGAAAATGGGGGATTACACCCAGTTACCCGTACCATTCAGCGAATTGAAGAGTTTTTTGGTGAGTTAGGCTTTAGTGTTGAGACAGGGCCTGAAATCGAAGATGACTACCATAACTTTGATGCATTAAATATTCCTGCCCACCACCCAGCTCGTGCCGATCATGATACTTTCTGGTTTGATGCGAAGCGTTTGCTGCGTACCCAAACTTCCGGTGTGCAAATTCGTACCATGAATGGGCAACAACCGCCAATCCGTATTATCGCACCTGGTCGTGTTTACCGTAACGATTACGACCAAACACACACGCCAATGTTCCATCAAACAGAAGGATTGATTGTTGATAAAGATATCAGCTTTACTAACCTAAAAGGCACATTGCATGATTTCCTAAATAATTTCTTTGAAGAAGAAGTCCAAGTCCGCTTCCGTCCATCTTATTTCCCATTCACAGAGCCTTCTGCTGAAGTGGATGTTATGGGGAAAAATGGTAAGTGGTTAGAAGTGTTAGGCTGCGGCATGGTTCATCCAAATGTACTACGCAATGTGGGTATTGATCCAGAAATCTACTCAGGCTTTGCATTTGGCATGGGAATGGAGCGCCTTACAATGTTGCGCTACGGTGTTTCTGATTTGCGCGCATTCTTCGAAAATGATCTTCGTTTCCTCAAACAGTTTAAATAAGGCGGGACTTTCTCATGAAATTCAGTGAACTTTGGTTACGTGAATGGGTGAACCCAGCCATTAGCAGTGAAGCATTATCTGAACAAATCACGATGGCCGGTTTGGAAGTTGATGGTGTTGAACCGGTGGCGGGGCAATTTACAGGTGTTGTTGTTGGTGAAGTGGTCGAATGTGGTCAGCATCCAAATGCAGATAAACTACGAGTCACAAAAGTCAATGTTGGCGGCGATCGCTTGCTTGATATCGTGTGTGGGGCACCTAACTGCCGTCAAGGCTTGAAAGTAGCTGTCGCAACGGTTGGTGCAGTTCTACCCGGCGATTTTAAAATCAAAGCAGCAAAACTCCGTGGCGAGCCGTCAGAAGGGATGCTTTGTTCATTCTCTGAGTTAGGTATTTCTGATGATCATAGCGGTATTATTGAGCTGCCATTAGACGCGCCAATTGGTACTGATTTACGTGATTATTTGAAATTTGATGACAGCATCATCGAAATTAGCATTACGCCAAACCGTGCGGACTGTTTAAGCATTCTTGGTGTAGCACGTGATGTGGCTGTAATCAATAAACAAGCACTGACAGCGCCTAAGATTGAGGCGGTGAAAGCCACTACAACCGATACCTTCCCAATCCGCGTTGAAGCACCTGAAGCATGTCCGCGTTTTCTTGGTCGAGTTATCAAAAATATTGATGTCTCTGCACCAACCCCAATGTGGATGAAAGAGAAATTGCGCCGTGGTGGCGTGCGTTCAATCGATGCTGTTGTTGATATCACAAACTATGTATTGCTTGAACTGGGTCAACCTCAGCATGCCTATGACCTCGATCGCCTAAATGGCGCTATCGTGGTGCGTATGGCAAAACAAGATGAAAAGCTGGTTCTGTTAGATGGTAGCGAAGCGACGCTGAACGCTGATACGCTAGTGATTGCTGATGAGAAAAATCCACTCGGTATTGCGGGTATTTTTGGTGGTGAGCATTCAGGTGTTAACAGCGAAACCAAAAACATCCTTCTAGAATGTGCGTTTTTTAATCCACTAGCGATTACAGGCCGTGCACGTAATTATGGTTTGCACACTGATGCTTCTCACCGCTTTGAGCGTGGTGTTGATCCTGAATTACAGTTCAAAGCCATTGAACGTGCGACACAATTGATTCTGGATATTTGTGGTGGTGAAGTTGGTGACATTATTGATGTCACAAGCTCTGCACATTTACCGAAAGTCGCTCATATTACTCTGACTCGCAATAAACTCGAACGATTGATTGGTTATGCGATTGCGGATGATGTTGTGACAGATATTTTGACCCGTTTAGGTTGCCAAGTGAAAGCTTCTGAAGGGCGTTGGGATGTGGTTGCACCAAGCTGGCGTTTCGATATGCAGATCGAAGAAGATCTGGTTGAAGAAGTTGCACGGGTTTATGGTTATAACAACATTCCAGATGTACCGCTGCGTGCAGATTTAGTCATGACTAAGCACAAAGAAGCTAATCTGCCGCTTAAGCGTATTAAGGCGATGTTAGTTGATAAAGGCTACCAAGAAGCAATTACTTACAGCTTTGTCGACCCGAAAGTGCAAGCTTTGCTTCACCCAGAGCAGGAAGCATTAGTGTTACCAAACCCAATTTCTGCTGATATGTCGGCGATGCGTTTGTCACTTTTAACAGGTCTTTTGACTACGGTAGTCTATAATCAAAATCGTCAACAAAATAGAATTCGATTATTTGAGACAGGTTTGCGCTTTATCCCTGATAATCAAGCAGAATATCAAATCCGTCAGGAAACCATGCTGGCTGGCGTGATTGCGGGTAACCGATTCGATGAACATTGGTCATTAGATAAACAAGTTGTGGACTTCTTTGATTTAAAAGGTGATCTTGAAGCTGTTTTGGAATTGACTGGCAAACTGAATCAAATTACATTTAAACCTGAAGTACATCCGGCATTGCACCCTGGTCAAAGTGCTGGGATTTATCTGGAAAATGAACATATTGGTATTATTGGTGTTGTTCATCCAGAACTAGAACGTAAACTCGATTTAAATGGTCGAACTGTGGTATTTGAGGTTCGTTGTGATGCGATAGCACACCGTGCAATCCCTGATGCGAAGGCGATTTCACGCTATCCATCGAACCGTCGCGACATTGCGATTGTTGTGCCAGAAAACGTTGCCGCCGCAGATGTTTTGGCAGAATGTAAAAAAGTTGGCATAAATCATATAGTTGGCATAAACTTGTTTGATGTGTATTGTGGTGAAGGGATAGCAGACGGTTATAAGAGTCTCGCTATCAGTCTCGTCTTCCAAGATACAACGCGTACCATGGAAGAAGAAGAGATAACCGCGACCGTTGATCTGTGTATTGCTGCATTAAAACAGCGATTCCAAGCCTCCTTGAGGGACTAAAACTATGGCGCTTACTAAAGCTGAAATGTCAGAAAATTTGTTTGAAAAACTGGGTGTTAGCAAACGTGATGCTAAAGACCTTGTGGAATCTTTCTTTGAGGAGGTTCGCCTCTCCTTAGAAAATGGTGAGCAAGTGAAATTATCTGGATTCGGTAACTTTGATTTACGTGATAAAAATCAACGTCCCGGTCGTAACCCAAAAACTGGGGAAGATATTCCAATTACTGCACGCCGTGTTGTCACTTTCCGTCCTGGCCAAAAATTGAAGAGCCGCGTCGAAAAAGCGACACCAAAAGAGTGATAGTAGACTTGCATTGCGAGTAAAAGACCGCCGTTTAGGCGGTCTTTTGTTTTTCATGGCACAGCATTATTTCAATATATTTTATGCTATCTATCTGGATGCAGAATAGGGTTTCCACACTATCAGCTAGAAAATATTTAGAGGATATTGAGGATTGATCACACTGATGTATTTATCGATATTTTAAATAGCTACCTATGGTATCGGTAGCTATAACTTTTAAGGTGGAAAAATTTATATTCGGTCGCCTATCTTTGCAACAATGCGGTAAAATAATTAATAGGTAATTGTGCAAGTCCTATTTGTTTGAGTTGATCAAGAGGATTTCCCGCCGTTTTAGAATAATCGGTTCTATCGAGAGTCGGGGCAAAGGCGATCGATAAATTTTCTGGGGTCATCTGGTGTTTTTCTGCATGACGGCTGATTTCGGTAAGTAGGGGCACCGCTATTTGCAATATCAATGGCAGTTTTTTTAGCGGTGGCAGTGAGTCTAAAATTTTTGTATCAGAAACGGCTAAAATATTATTTTCGCTCGTTGCCAATGTTGGGTTTGTTTCAATAGCACGTTTCACTGTAGCTTTGTTTCCGATTGCATCATGATATTTTGTGAAGAGAGTCGATAATGTTTTTTGTTCACTCGATGAACTATCTAAAACGTTGCCAACTAATTTTTTATATGCTGATGTTAGATCAGATACGTCAATGTTATTTTTTTGAATAAAAAAGATATCAATAGATTTATTGCTAGCGAGATGCTCTAATATTATTTCAACTCTCTGTTTGTTGCCTGATATTCGAAATGGTCCTGTTTCATGTAAGTAATTTGGATGAGATAAGATAGCAGTACCAATCTCATTAATTTGCTGGTATTTAAGGCGATCTTCATAAGCGATACCAATATACTCATTGATAGCATCTATATTCTGTTTTTCAATGAGTTTTGCTGTTTGTTGTTGCGCTATCCGCATTTGCATTGCGTTTAATTCAGCCGGAGTTTTGTATTGAGAAGGGGGGAGCGCATTTTCTTGATCGCTATCGCTTAATTTTTTGTAATTTAATACATCAATATTTTTATTTTTTATTTCAATAGATTCATGTTGGTGTTGCGAAGGTAATCCTAAAAATTTTTTTAAAACATTAGTCACTCGTTGGATTGATGCAGCAAAGAGGCTTGTTTTGGGTTGATTGATAGGCTTAAGGGGTGTATCGGCTATTTTAGTTGTGGAAGTGAAGTCGGGCGTTGATGTTGATAAAGTCGATTTCATATTGTCCCTTCAAATGCTCAAATAAAAATGGATGTGCAGTATAAATTTGCTGCATTGGTATCGCTTGCACAAAAAGCTATAATTGGGCAATACTGTTAATATTTAAGATATTTTCTACTTAATGAATAATCAATTGCTTACCCTTCAAAAACGTCAGAGGCACGCCGATATACGGTTACTGTGTGTATTGGTCTGTTTTTTAATCGTTGTCAGTGTCTTGGCTTTGAGTGTCGGTGAAGTAGGGTTATGGCCAAACCAATGGGCGAGCGAATCGGCACAATTATTTATTTGGCAAATTCGTTTTCCTCGATTATTGGCAGTCATTACCATTGGTGCAGCCCTTGCGGTAACAGGGGCTATCATGCAAGCCTTATTCGAAAACCCACTGGCTGAACCTGGGTTATTGGGGATCAGCAATGGTGCTGGTGTCGCCGTCGTTCTGATTGTTTTGCTCTCTCATGGGGTAACTCAGTATTGGCTAATAAGTTCAGGTGCAATTGTTGGTGCATTATTGTTAACCGCGATACTGCTGTTTTTTGCCAAACGAAAGCATTTTAATAACACGAGCTTACTGCTAGTTGGCGTGGCGCTTGGTGTGATTTGTGGTGCGATAATGACCTGGATGGTCTATATGAGTAGCAGCCTAGACCTACGTCAACTCCTCTATTGGATGATGGGAAGCTTTAGCGGTATTGATTGGCGTCAATTTGCTCTAGTCATTGCTTGTATTCCTTTTTTATTGTGGGCAATTTGCCAAGGTAATACACTCAATTACTTATCACTTGGATCATTGCAAGCTTATCAACTCGGTTTTTCTCACCATCGCTGGCGTCTTGCTCTGATTATCGTGACGGGGGTGCTAATTGGTTTGAGCGTTGCTATTGCGGGTGCTATTAGTTTCGTTGGGTTAGTCATTCCCCATATTTTACGGTTGGCAGGATTGACTGACCACCGAACATTATTGCCGGGGTGTGCTATCACAGGAGCGGGAGGGTTATTATTAGCCGATATGCTTTCACGCACACTGATTGCTAATGCTGAGGTACCTATTGGTGTGATAACCGCGACATTAGGGGCACCTATCTTTATTTGGCTATTAGCGCGTAACAATCAATGGCGATAAAATAAAATGATGAATAGACAACCTATCATTGAGCTAATTCAATTTTCCATTGATAGCCGGCTTATCAATATTAATGAAACTGTGTTTGCGGGAGAGCAAATTCATTTACTTGGTGCAAATGGGGCGGGGAAAAGTACTTTGTTCAGTGGAATGAGTGGTTTTTTAGCTTTTCAAGGACAATTAAATATTAATGGTCGGGCGCTCAACGAGTATCGGGTGCAAGCTTTGCGTCAGCAGAGAGCCTATTTTCCTCAGCAAGTATCAACGCAACCTATTTTAAAAGTCTTTCAATATCTGGCGCTGTTTTATTCATCAAATGAGTATCAAATAGCGTTATTTAACCAATTAACTGAAGATTTCCAATTAGCGTGCTTGTTAATGAAACCTATTACACAACTTTCGGGTGGTGAATGGCAGCGAGTCCGTATTATTGCAACTTTTTTGCAAGTTTGGGATCGTCAAGATTTAAGTGGAAAATTTATTCTATTTGATGAACCAACAAACAATTTAGATATTATTCAACAATCCAAGCTTGATAAATGGGTGAAATATTTTTGTGATTGCCAAGGAACGGTTATAATGAGTGGGCATAACTTGAGTCATTCATATCGACATGCAAGTCGTATATGGATGTTAAAAAAAGGTGAAATTATTTTTTCAGGTAAACCTGAGCAAGTGATGACCGACTTTAATTTATCTGAGATATTTGCAAGTAAAATTATTTCAAGTACAGATAGCGAAACGAAAACTTGGCAAGTAATTAGTTTTGACGAGTAGCAGAAAAATTGTTTTAATCGTCGGTTTCATTATGCTTTACGATATAAGAAATGTTTTCAGGTGTTGATGTTCGGTTAAAGTAACTTTAACTAGAATACTCTCTTCTTAATAAAAAATTAGGCTACAGATTATATGAGCAATTTCCTTCCGTTTTCAAAACCGGCAATCGGTGACGAAGAGGTTAAGGCAGTAGAGAAAGTTCTACGTTCAGGCTGGATTACGACAGGGCCTCAGAACCATCAGTTGGAACAAGATTTTTGTGAACGTTATGGTTGTAAGCATGCAATAGCGCTAAGTTCAGCCACTGCGGGTATGCATGTTGTTTTAATGGCATTGGGTATCGGCCCAGGCGATGAGGTGATCACCCCGTCGCAGACATGGGTATCCACCATTAATATGATTGAGTTATTAGGCGCGACACCCGTTATGATTGATGTCGACCGTGATACATTAATGGTACAACCCGATGCGGTAGAAAAAGCGCTTACTGCGAAAACGAAAGCGATAATTCCTGTACATTACGCAGGTGCTCCTTGTGATCTTGACGCTTTGCGTGCTATCGCGCAAAAAGCGGGAGTGGCGTTGATTGAAGATGCGGCTCATGCGGTGGGAACGCGCTATAAAGAAGAATGGATTGGTCAGCAGGGAACCGCTATTTTTTCTTTTCATGCAATTAAAAATGTGACGTGTGCGGAAGGTGGATTAGTCGTCACTGATGATGATGAATTAGCACAGCGCGTTCGTACCTTAAAATTCCATGGTCTCGGGGTTGACGCCTTTGATAGACAAATGCAAGGTCGAAAACCACAAGCAGAAGTGGTTGAACCTGGTTTAAAATATAATTTATCTGATATTCATGCAGCGATTGCTGTTGTTCAGTTGTCTCGTGTTGAAGAAATGAATCAACGTCGTGCACAATTGGTAGCGCGTTATCGTGCCGCACTGAAAGACTCCCCATTACAAATGCTTTCAGTTCCTGAATATTCACATTTGCATGCTAACCACTTATTTATGGTGCGTGTCGATAAAAGTGTATGCGGTATTGATCGTGATAGCTTTATGGAAAAACTAAAAGCGTATGATATCGGTACAGGTTTACATTTCCGTGCCGCACATACACAGAAATATTACCGTGAGAAATACCCAGAGCTCTCACTCGTAGAGTCAGAATGGAACACCGCGACCCTTTGTTCCCTGCCTCTCTTCCCTGATATGTCTGATGCAGATGTTGATCGGGTTGTTAAAGCGATAAATGAAATCCTTTTGGAGTCAAAATAGTGTCATTTGTAGATGAATTTGAAGAGATAAAAAAAGTCTCTGTTGTAATCCCTGTTTATAATGAAGAGCAAAGCCTACCTCAGTTACTTGAGCGTACAATTAAAGCGTGTAAACAACTTACGCAAGAGTATGAGTTGATTTTAGTGGATGATAGGAGTAGTGACCGTTCCGCTAAAATGTTGACTGAGGCAGCAGAAAATCCTGATAACCATGTTATCGCGATTATTTTGAATCGTAATTATGGGCAGCATTCTGCAATTATGGCTGGTTTCAATCAAGCGGATGGTGATTTGGTGATTACACTGGATGCTGATTTACAAAACCCTCCAGAAGAGATCCCTCGCTTAGTGCAAACGGCGGCACAAGGCTATGATGTTGTTGGCACGCGTCGTGCTAACCGTCAAGATTCTTGGTTCCGTAAAACGGCATCTAAAATGATTAATGCGATGATCACAAAAGCGACCGGTCGTTCTATGGGCGATTATGGTTGTATGTTGCGTGCTTATCGCCGTCATATTATTGATGCGATGTTACAATGCCATGAAAGAAGTACATTTATTCCAATTTTAGCCAACACGTTTGCTCGTAGAACCATTGAAATTGATGTAGCGCATGCTGAACGTGAGTTTGGCGATTCTAAATACAGCTTTATGAAGCTGATTAATTTAATGTATGACCTGTTGACGTGTTTAACAACAGCACCTTTGCGTTTGTTAAGTGTTGTTGGGAGTATTATTGCAGCAGGCGGTTTCTTGCTTGCAGTGTTGTTAATCGTATTACGTTTGCTCTTTGGTGCAACATGGGCCGCTGACGGCGTATTCACACTGTTTGCAATACTCTTTATGTTTATCGGTGCACAATTTGTTGCTATGGGCTTGCTTGGTGAATATATCGGCAGGATTTATAATGATGTGCGCGCGAGACCCCGTTATTTTATTCAAAAAGTCGTCGGTGCTAAGGCTAAGACTGACAAAAACCAGGAAGAAAACTAATGAAAGCTATTGTTTTTGCCTATCATGATATTGGCTGTGTAGGGCTGAAAGCGCTAAAAAAAGCAGGTTTCGATATTCAAGCAGTATTTACTCATACTGATGATCCTAACGAAAACCACTTTTTCTCTTCAGTAGCGCGTGTCAGCGCGGACATGGAACTTCCTGTTTACGCGCCAGAAAACGTAAACCATCCGCTATGGATTGAACGTATTCGCGAATTAAAACCTGATGTAATTTTCTCATTCTATTACCGCGATATGCTCAGTGAAGAATTGCTGGCATTGGCCCCTAAAGGTGCATTTAACCTGCATGGCTCTTTACTGCCTAAATACCGCGGTCGTGCGCCAATTAACTGGGCATTGCTGAACGGCGAGAAAGAAACAGGCGTGACGTTGCACAAAATGGTCACTAAAGCCGACGCTGGTGACATTGTTGCACAAGAAAAAGTCACAATCACCGATACTGATACTGCATTAACGTTACACGCAAAAGTTCGTGAAGCGGCTGAAGTACTGTTAGATAAAACACTGCCATTGATTGAAGCAGGTAGCTATAAAACAGTGGCGCAAGATGAGAGCCAAGCAAGCTATTTCGGTCGTCGTACCGCTCAAGATGGCTTGATCGACTGGAACCGTTCTGCAAAAGAAATTGATTGCTTAATTCGTGCTGTTACTGAGCCATACCCAGGCGCATTTACCTATTTAGGTGAGCGTAAAATGGTAATTTGGCGTGCACGTGTGCTCGATGATAATCAAGGTAAACGCGCGGGTACAGTATTATCAAGTGACCCTCTGCGTATTGCTTGTGGCGAAGGGGCTATTGAAGTTGTTAGTGGTCAGGGTGACTCCGGTTTATATATGCAAGGCAACCGTCTAGCAAATGAAATGGGTATCGTGACTGATGTTCGTGTAGGGCCAAAACCGACTGCACAAATTAAACGTCGTAAGCGTGTTCTGATCTTAGGTGTTAACGGTTTTATCGGTAACCATTTAACAGAGCGTTTATTGCAAGATGATAATTATGATATCTATGGTATGGATATCAGCTCATCGGCGATTGACCGCTTTATTGGTAACCCACGTTTCCACTTTATCGAAGGTGACGTCAGTATTCATACCGAATGGATCGAATACCACATTAAGAAATGTGACGTTATTCTGCCATTAGTGGCGATTGCAACACCAATCGAATATACCCGTAACCCACTGCGTGTCTTTGAATTAGACTTTGAAGAAAACCTGAAAATCGTGCGTTACTGCGTGAAATATAACAAACGTATTATCTTCCCATCGACTTCTGAAGTTTATGGTATGTGTGATGATAAAGAGTTTGATGAAGATGAGTCACGTTTGATTGTTGGTCCTATCAATAAACAGCGCTGGATCTACTCTGTGTCTAAACAGCTGTTAGACCGAGTAATTTGGGCATATGGCGCGAAAGAAGGCTTGAAATTTACGTTATTCCGTCCGTTTAACTGGATGGGGCCACGTTTGGATAGCCTGAACTCAGCACGTATTGGTAGCTCTCGTGCGATCACTCAGTTAATCTTGAATTTAGTTGAAGGTTCGCCAATTAAATTGGTTGATGGTGGTGAGCAAAAACGCTGTTTCACTGATATTAAAGATGGTATCGAAGCACTGTTCCGTATTATTGAAAACAAAGACGGCAAATGCGACGGTCAGATCATCAATATCGGTAACCCAACAAACGAAGCAAGCATTCGCCAATTAGCTGAAATGTTACTTGAAAGTTTCGAAAAACACCCTCTACGCGGCCATTTCCCTCCGTTTGCAGGTTTCCGTGAAATCGAAAGTAGCAGCTACTATGGTAAAGGTTATCAAGATGTTGAGCACCGTAAACCAAGCGTGGAAAATGCACGTCGTCTGCTTGATTGGGTTCCAACAATCGATATGAAAGATACTATTGAAGAGACACTGGATTTCTTCTTGCAAGGTGCGGTAGAAGAATTAGGTAAGAACTAATGAAAAAAGTTGGCTTGAGAATTGATGTGGATACCTATCGAGGCACATTAGAAGGTGTACCACAACTACTCAACGTGCTGAAACAGCATGACATTCAGGCCAGCTTTTTCTTCAGTGTAGGACCCGATAACATGGGGCGCCATTTATGGCGCCTTTTGCGTCCTAAATTCCTGTGGAAAATGCTGAGGTCAAATGCCGCCTCCCTATATGGGCTAGATATTTTATTGGCGGGTACAGCGTGGCCAGGTAAAAAAATAGCCAAAGATTTAGGCTATTTGATGAAACAAACGCTAGATGCAGGTCATGAAGTAGGGTTGCATGCTTGGGATCACCAAGGTTGGCAAGCCAAAGTGGCTAAATGGAGCGAAGCCCAATTAACGGAGCAGGTTAAATTGGGAGTTGATGCTTTGCAGCAAGCCATCGGTCAGCCTGTTACGTGTTCGGCGGTTGCTGGCTGGCGAGGCGATGAACGTGTGCTTGAGGTTAAACAAAAGTTTGGTTTTAACTACAACAGCGATTGTCGCGGTAAGTATCCATTTAGACCCATTTTACGTGATGGTTCAATAGGCACGGTACAAATTCCTGTCACATTACCGACTTATGATGAAGTCGTTGGCACCGTTGTCAGTGATGAAAATTTTAATGATTTTATCCTTCAAGCGATAAAAGAGGATCAAGGTGTTCCCGTTTACACCATTCATACTGAAGTTGAAGGTATGTCTAAATCAGAACAATTTTCACAATTATTGGAACGAATTGCCCAAGAAGAAATCCAATTCTGTACATTGAGTGATTTGCTGCCAGAAGACATTAGCACTTTACCTAAAGGGAAAGTCGTGAGAGCGCCATTCCCAGGGCGTGAGGGTTGGCTTGGCTGCCAAGAAGAGGGATAGTATAAGCATGTTGAATAATCGAGCGAGCAAAGTAGGAGCCTCTCTGCTGGCTCTTTTTTTTATCTTAACTTATCTGCTACCGTTAAATAGCCGTTTACTCTGGCAACCTGACGAAACACGATATGCAGAAATCAGCCGTGAAATGTTACAACGCGGTGATTGGATCGTGCCATATATGCTGGATATACGCTATTTTGAAAAGCCAGTAGCAGGCTATTGGATCAACAATATTAGCCAAATGATTTTTGGCGATACTAACTTTGCAGTTCGTTTTGGTTCGGTATTTTGTATTTTGCTCAGTGCATTACTTGTTTACCGAATGGCAAAAATGATGTGGCGTAACAACCATGTCGCTTATGTCGCAAGTTTTATTTATGTGTCGATGTTCTTGGTATTTGCTGTCGGCACCTATAGTGTACTTGACCCTATGCTATCACTCTGGATAGCAGCCAGTATGTATTGTTGCCTATGGGCAATGAAGGCGCGGGGAGTAAAAGAAAAACTTGCTGCATGGATATGTCTTGGTTTAGCGTGTGGGATGGCCTTTATGACCAAAGGGTTCCTTGCGCTTGCCATTCCTGTGATTGTAATGTTGCCTATCACAATCTACCAAAAGCGCTTTCTTGAGATGGTGAAGTATGGGCCATTGGCGATTATATCAGCGGTTATCATTAGTTTACCTTGGGCACTAGCCATCGCTAAACAGGAGCCTGACTATTGGAATTACTTCTTCTGGATAGAGCACATTAAACGTTTTACCGCCGATGATGCGCAACACATTGCTCCTTTTTGGTATTACATTCCGATTATTTTATTAGGCAGTATACCTTGGGTTGGGTTATTACCTGGCTCTTTGCTGAAAGGTTGGAGAGAGCGCAAATCAAGTCCAGATATGTTTTTCTTACTCTGTTGGTTTATTGTGCCTGTGATCTTCTTCAGCATTTCACGCGGCAAATTGCCAACATATATGCTGCCATTTATGGCTCCACTAGCACTGCTCATGGCTAAATATGGGGTGGATTGTGTACGCAGTGGGAAGATGAAAGCATTAAAGGCCAATGGCATGATCAACGTTGCGATTGGGGTGCTCGCCGTAATCGCTGTCATTGTTGTCAGTACGGTGATTAAGCGCCCGTTATACGAAGCCGACGAATGGTCAAAAATGGTGCTTGGTATCGTTGCTTTTTCGATTTGGGGTATCATCGGTTACCTATGTACCGTGTTAAATGCCAAATATTGGCTATGGGCCGCCTCTTGCTCGTTGGCGGTGAGCCTGTGTATCGGTAGTGCATTGCCAAATAACACGATAAATTCCAAACTGCCACAGAGCTTTATCCACCAAAACCATGACTTGTTGATGGATAGCAAATATCTTATGGCGAGTAATGTGGGCATTGCAGCCGGGTTAGCGTGGGAAACGAAAAACGCTAATATCTACCTGTATAATAGCAGCGGTGAGCTGACTTATGGTTTGGAATACCCGGATAGCCAACACCGTTTAGTGAAGCCTGATCAATTTGCGGCTTGGTTGGCAAAAGCTCGCCAAGAAGGCCAAGTGACAGTGGTTTTCTTACTTGGACGTAAAGAAGGATTACCGGATATTCCTAAGCCAGATGAGGTGATCAGTAATTCGCGAATTGCGATAGTGGTGTATCACAAACAATGATTGCTCAATTATTATTACTGCTTTTAGTTAGTGTACTCACTTGCCTTGGGCAAATAGCGCAAAAGCAAGCGGTGGTATGCTGGCAGGGTGATAAACATAATAAAACGGCATCAGCCATTCGTTGGCTGGTGCTGGCATTGCTAATGCTTGGGTTAGGTATGCTGTTTTGGCTTAAATTGCTCGAAAGCATGCCGCTTAGCATTGCGTATCCAATGCTTAGTATTAATTTTGTGTTGGTTACTTTGATTGGTCAGTTTGTCTACCATGAGCAGACAGGGCTTAATCATTGGTTAGGTGTGGCGGCAATTATGTTTGGTATTTTCTTGATGAGTATAAGCGGATGAACAAAGGCTATTTTTGGGTAATAGGAAGTGCGCTATTAGTCACCATTGCACAATTAAGCTTAAAAGCAGGTGTAGTGGGGTTGCCTTCGTTTACATTAGGATGGCATTGGTTACAACCTGAGTGGTTACTCGCAAATCTGGCAAATCTTAGCATAGTGTTCGTGGGGTTAGTCTGCTATGCCTTATCAATGCTATGTTGGTTGTTTGCACTAAAATCCATCCCGCTTAATAAAGCCTATCCGCTGATTAGTTTAAGCTATGTATTTGTTTATCTATTGGCGGTTATTTTACCTTGGTATCATGAACCCGCGACTTGGCTAAAAGCAGGGGGCGTTGCATTTATTATCCTTGGTGTTTGGTTAATTAGCCGTCCAACAAAAGGGCAATCTCAAAAGTAGAATAATTTGGTTGCGTGATAATTTATTTTTCATATTTGAGCAACTATGATAATAAATTAAGCGTGTCGATTGTTTATTTAAGGGTGCAACATGATAATAAAATGGCAACACCTACCATTATTGCTTTCATTAGTGTTGATTGGCTGCTCTTCCACGTCGGTAAAAAGAACGCCACCACCGCCACTAAAAACGCAATTATCTGACCCTATAATGACCATTGCACAACTTAAAGAACAGTTAGAGCAATGGTATGGTACGCCATATAATTATGGTGGGATGAGTCAAAGCGGTATTGATTGCTCTGGGTTTGTTTACCGTACATTTAGCGACCGTTTTGCTATCCAATTGCCGCGTACAACGATAGATCAAACACGATTGGGAACGCGTATTGATAAATCCGATCTGATGCCGGGTGATCTCGTCTTCTTTAAAACGGGGTCCGGTGAAAATGGTTTACATGTCGGAATTTATGATACAGATAATACCTTTATTCATGCATCGACCAGTAAGGGTGTGATCCGTTCGTCAATGGATAATGTGTATTGGCGAAAAGTGTTTTGGCAAGCGCGGCGTATCTGATTTCCCGTGTGATCCCCTCATTTTTGTCTTCAATTATGCTATCTTAGTTGCAACTTTTGTTTCTAGGATAGCTTAATGTCTCGCTTACGTTTACTGATTTCAGAATCTTTCGACCCTTGGTTTAATCTTGCGGTTGAAGAGACGATTTTTCGTCAAATGCCCGCCGATCAACGTGTTATGTTTTTATGGCGTAACGCTGACACGGTCGTTATTGGGCGAGCACAGAACCCATGGAAAGAGTGTAATACGCGTCGTATGGAAGAGGATAATGTACGCTTAGCTCGCCGTAGTAGCGGGGGCGGTGCCGTTTTTCAAGATCTCGGCAATACGTGTTTTACCTTCATGGCGGGCAAACCAGAATATGATAAAAGTATTTCGACAAAAATTATTGTGGATGGCTTAGCAAGGGTGGGGATCAATGCTGAGGTTTCTGGTCGCAATGATTTGGTATTAAACACCGATGATGGGCCAAGGAAAATATCAGGATCTGCTTACCGAGAAACCCGTGACAGAGGATTCCATCATGGTACTTTACTTATCAATTCTGATTTAAATCGGCTTGCAGATTATCTTAATCCTGACCCTAAAAAATTACAGGCTAAAGGGATCACTTCAGTTCGCTCAAGAGTCACGAATTTATGTGAACTGGTATCAGATATCAGTCATGAAAAAGTGTGCGAGGGTATCGTAAAAAGCTTTTTCGATTATTATGGTGAAACCGTTGAGGCTGAATTTATCTCACCTGAGAAATTACCGGACTTACCGCATTTTCGTGAAACTTTTGCGAAGCAAAGTAGTTGGGAATGGAATTTCGGTCAAGCACCTGCTTTTACCCATTACAGTGATACACGTTTCCCATGGGGAGGTATCGAATTTCATTTTGATATCGAAAAAGGGGTTATTAAACGTTGCCAATTTTTTACGGACAGTCTTGACCCATCCCCATTAGAATGGTTAAGCCAGAAACTTACCGATCAAGTTTACCAAACAGAAACCATTCGTAAATTAATATTAGAAATGCATCAAATATGGCCTGAATTAACCGAACAGTTATCTGATCTTGAAAGCTGGCTAGTGCATGAGTTAAGCTAAATACGCTTTGTTTCTATGCTGCTTAAATGTTACCTAACCCGAAATAAAAATAGGTAAGGGGTAGGTAACATTAAGCGTTATTTACCATGAATATTAATAGCGTCATCCGGTTTGTCTTCTATTTTTTCACTCAAACCAAAATCTTCTATATAATTTTCTGAATTAAATAAATGATAATTTTCATTTAGAAGCGGATTAGAAACGCCTAACCAATTAGCAATACCATCAATAAACATCATCCCAGTTTGTTAGCAACAATATATTGAGTTGATTGGTGATCGGAAGAGAGCTGGATTAATGGAACACGATACGCATATTTTGTTTTTCCGTGTAGGAGCTTTATTTGGTCTCCCTCTTCTTGATGGGAAAGACCATGATCAGCAAAGTAAATCATTGAGAATTTACGTTCTTTTTGTTGGTATTGCGTCTCTAACAATGAATAAATTGACTCAAGGATCTCATCTGTTTTATTAATGCTTGCAACATAGCAGGAGATATTATGATATTGCCTATCTTGGGTAATAAAATGATTTTCATAATCCTGAATTCTACCGCATGGGTTCGGGTGTGAACCATAAAGATGTATAATAAATAATCTTTTTTGTTTCTTTTGGATAGGGGCATTTAATTCTTTTTGAAAGATAGGAATAAGGGAAAAATCACTTTCATCATTAGAATTGAAGGCACCGAGTTTATTGAATTTTTTCACATCAGCATGCTTTGCTATAAAGGTAATTGGAGTGTCGTGTTTACCGATATAACCTTGATTCGATATCCAGTATGTTTTGAAACCGGCTGATTTGGCGAGTCCAACTAGATTTAAGCCATAATTAGGTTCTAATTTTTCTTTATCTGACTGTGTTAACATTAATCTTAATGAGCCAATAGTGTTATTTCCAGCACTGTTTAACCCATCAATAATGGTACTGTTCACGCGGCTTAAGAAGGGGGTGTTATTTATAGGGTATCCATAGACACCCATATAATCACGGCGAACACTCTCTCCGATCACTAATACATAGTCATCATAACGGCTGTTGTTATTTAACGTTGATTTTCCCCATTCGCTGGATTTGGTAAAATCATGTAGTGCGCTAACCTCACCCTTAACCTTAGATATGGATTCATAAATATTGTAGAAATAATCAAATGGCGATTGATTAATCAAGGCAATTATCACCAGAATGATCATCAGTGTTTTGTTTCGATAATAATTAATATTTAATTTTGTACATAATTTTTGGAAGGCGAATATTCCAACAATAATGAGGACGGCATAAAGATAATGAGTAAATGGAATTTGTGTGAAAAACTCAATGCCCTCAATAGCATCAGTTGCAATAACCGAAGCAAAATATTGGTAGGTTGGTTTATCAAAGGTCAGTCCAATAGGCGTATAAATAGCATACAATATTGCTATTGGTACACCTATCCAATAATAAGCTTTTTTTGAAGCGTAAAGGATAATATAAAGAGCACAGACGAGCGTAATGTCTCTCGGAGTTGGATGAGCATACCCAGAACCTTTCAACATTAATTTTGATGAAACGATAAGAATGATGAGTGGTATAATGTATAAAAAATAGTGTTTTATTTTTAAGATTTTATTTTGCATTCTATTTTTATACCATGCAAATAATCTGGAATGTCCCACAAAAACAGCCTTTATAACAATAAGAAAATAATATTAATAATAATTTAACTATAACACTCATAAATGAGTTGCCGCAGATTATGTTTTTTTTCACTGAATGTCAAAAAAATACACATTGGACGTGTGTGCTTTAAAGGCATGACATCACTCTATTATCCGTTCTGAAATGATCTTTTAAGAGAAGATAGCTTTCTTTTGTTGCTATATAAGGCGGTATTGAGGATAAACTTGTTAGCGATATGGGCAAATTTCAAAAAAAGAGCCGGTATTTACCGGCTCGGACATAGACTTCAATGTTTAGGGAATGAAAAAATAATTAAGGGGACTATTAATACTCAACTATACAACTGAAATTTATTTAGTTGTTGCAGTTGCAAGACATAAATGTTTTACATTCAGGCAACTGACCACTTTGACGAAATTTTGCTGGGGTAATGTCAAAGTGTTTTTTAAAGATACGTGTAAAAGTGGCTTGTGAGCTAAAACCATATTGCAGAGCGATATCTAAAATTGGCAGGTTACCATTGCGTAATGATTTAGCAGCTTCTAATAAACGGCGTTTACGAACGTATTCGCCAAGCGTGCAACCTTTCATTTCTTTGAAAACACGCTGTAAATGCCACTTTGAATAACCACTTTTATCGGCAATTGTGTCGATTTTGATGCCTTCATTGCGCTGTAACTGACTTTCCAGCCATTTAACAATATCGTTGACTACACTCTCAGACATATTTACCTCCCACTTCTATGGGTTATTGTTCATTAATAACTAATAATAACTAAAGAAATTACTGTCTATTCTTCCCATTTTTCCGATATATCGATAGGCATAACGTGCTTTTTTTTAATGAGAATAGTTATTGATACGATAGATTTTATTAATAACTCAAACTTATACATACAAGAGTGTATGTTATTTATCTATTAAAATCAAATAGCTGAGTGTAAATGGTAGGGGTTGATATATCAAAAAAACAGTCGGATATATCAAGTTCAATTTTTTTGTTGGATGTATTCGAAATTATTAACCAAGTAAAATATTGAAAAATTAATTTAACTTAAGTTGTGACAGGTGTGCTGATTTTTACCATCAATACTTAGGAAATACCGAGGTAATAGTGACGGGGGTTAATGCTCAATAATCTGTGATTTTTGATGCTAATGGTTGACTGTTTAACTTTAGTTGAACTATCAAATAAGTCAATTTACTTAACGTATCTTTAACAATTTAAAAAAATCACTTGACTCAATATGGTATAAGCAAAAAATACATGGCGTGGCATTCATGTCCTGTTTTGGCAAAGAGGTTAGCTGGAGATGAAATTATGCAAAGGGAAGACTATTAGGTTTCTTGAGAAGACCCAAGAAACCTAATAGGTGATTAACGACGCAAGTAGATGTGTGGGGTGGCTGTTTCAGGATGTGAGATCACATCTAAATCTGCTTTATACCAACGAGTTAGATTTTCTGTCGTCAGAACTTCTTCAGGCGTACCTGCCGCCGCAAGTTGGCCTTGGTGAATTAAGTACACGCGATCAGCATACAGTGAGGTAAGGTTAAGATCGTGTAAGACGCAACACACGCCAAAAGGCCGCTCACGTGTTAATTGGTGTAATAACCGTAGGCTATGTTGTTGATGGTAAAGATCAAGAGCTGAAGTTGGTTCATCAAGAAAAAGACAAGCAGGGCTATGGTTGGGTTGCCAGACTTGAGCAAGTACTCGTGCTAACTGAACGCGTTGTTGTTCACCACCAGAAAGCTGACGGAAATCGCGTTGGCGTAATTCCAAACAATCTGTTTGTGCTAACGCCTCTTCAATGGCTTGTTGCTTATGCTCAGCGCCATACGGGCTACGCCCCATCGCCACGACATCTTCAACAGTAAAGGCAAATGATAAGCTACTTTGTTGCTTCATCACCGCACGTTTTTTTGCCAATGCATTATGTTGCCATTTGCGTAAATCTAAACCTTCTAACAGACACTCCCCGTGAGTGGGAGAGTGAAAACCAGTCAGTAGTTTTAATAAACTGGATTTTCCTGCACCGTTTGGACCAATAATGACGACCATTTCATGTTGCTGTATGGATAAACTGATATCTTTTATTAATACCTTATCGGCAACGTGAAAACTGAGGTTACGTGCTTCAAGTAGAGTTTGTGTATTCATGATGTTTAAACTCTCCCTGCTGGTTGACGTAAAATTAGCCATAAAAAGTAAGGCCCGCCAATGAGCCCTGTTAGTAATCCAACAGGAATTTCAGCAGGAGAAACCGCAGTTCGAGCAATGGTATCGGCAATTAAAAGTAAGGTCGCTCCAACAATCGCAGAGCCAGGTATTAGCCAGCGGTGATCAGGGCCTAGCGTCATACGGATTAAATGGGGCACCACGAGGCCGACGAAACCAATCACGCCACTCATTGCAACAGCACAACCTACCAGTAAGGCGCTAAGGAATAGTAAAATAAATTTTGTTCGCTCCACATTTAACCCGAGATAGTGAGCGTCTTCATCACCTAGTTGCAGTAGATTAAGTCTATTACCTTGCCAAAGGCAGACAAAGCAGGTCGGTAAGATAACACTGGCGGCAATCGTTAAGGAAGTCCAGTCGACATTCGCAAGTGTTCCCATCATCCATAAGCTAAAAGTACGCAGCTGTTGGTCATCGCTGATATAGCTTAGTACGCCGATGAATGACATACACAAGGCATTGATCGCAATCCCAGCGAGAAGTAAGCGTGCTAAATTCCCATTTGAGTAGCGATTTAAGCTAAAAATAATAATTGAAACAATAAGGCTGCCGACGAAAGCGGCGCCAATATGCCCATAGTTAAGTAGGGCGGTAGGTAATGAAAAAGAGAATACAATAAATGCAGCGACACATAAGGCCGCGCCACTGCTGATCCCTAATAAGCTGGGATCAGCAAGCGGGTTACGAAATAACCCCTGCATGATGGCACCTGAAACAGCAAGAGCAAGACCGACTAAAATCGCTAGCAAAATACGTGGTAGCCGGATATTGAGCCAGATCTGCCAAAGAGGGTCTGTGGCAGGCGTCTGCCACAGAGTTTTAAACGATACATTCATTGCGCCAGCGTTGGAGGCAAGTAAGGCAATCGCCATCAAAACGAACAATAACGCAATGATAGCGAACAGAGGGTATTTAATTCGACTCATTGAAACTTCTCTAATGCCTCGCGTATCTGTTGCATGACTTTAGGGGTACCAAGGCTAAATCCAAGCATTCCCATATCATCAACAACGATTAGTGCCTTATTTTTTGCGGCAGGTGTCATTGCCAGGCCTGGCAATTTCCAGACTTTATCTTCACCACCTAATGATTTGATGCCTTCATGGGTGACGATAATCAAATCAGGTTGACTTGCAATCACACCTTCTTGTGATAATGGGCGGTAACTATTAAACCCGTTCATGGCGTTTTTAGCTCCCGCCGCTTTGATAAGACTATCCGCAGCGGTTTGCTGCCCCGCAGCAAGCGGCATTACGCCACCATGACTCATGATAAACAGAATTTTTTTATCTATGGGTGAGGTATTTACTTTGGCAATCTGTTGATTAAATTGCTCAACTAACCGTTTACCTTGTTCTGTTTTACCGACAGCATTAGCCACCGTTGTAATTTTTTCTGGAATGGCTTCTAATGCAGGCTTACCAGTCACCTTGATGACTTTTACACCACTTTTTTCTATCTGGGAAAGTGCCATTGAGGGTTTTGCTAGTTCACTGGCAAGCACAAGCGTTGGGCGCATAGAAAGCACACCTTCAGCGTTGAGCATTCGCATATAACCGACATCGGGTAGCTTAACAGCTTGAGCAGGATGAAGGCTGGTGCTATCTCGAGCAACCACTTGAGCGCCTGCATCAAGTTCAAAAACAATCTCCGTAACATCACCACCTAACGTGATGATCCGTTCGGCTGATTGAGCGGAAAAGCTCATGATTAATGTCACTGCAATTAGAAGCCATTGTTTCATTTTTATTTACCTAACGATTAAATGTGCGGTAGCGCCATAACCTGATTACGCCATTGTTCTTGCTCTGGAGTACCTTCAGTACGTTGCCCGTACATTTGTACGATTTGATTACCGTCTTTATCGAAGACTTCAAGGCTTGTGACGAAACCATCTTGAGTGGGTTTACGCGTTACCCAACACTCTGAAACGCCGTTTTCAATCATATGCAACGTAAAGTCTGGATTAAAAATGTTGAGCCATTTAATGTCCGAACCTTCTGCTTGATATGGCATAAGGCGTTTTAATTGACCAGTAAAAATCTGCACGCAGCCACGATTACCGACAAAAATCATGATTTCATTTTGGTCATTAAACGCGGTATTGACTAATTGATTGAATGAATCAACAGGAACTTGCCATGCTAAATCATCACTAACGGCACGGAAGACTTGTTGGCGACTAAGATTATTTTTTTTCAATAAAATAAAGAACTGGTGGACATCGGTCATGTTGCGCCACTCTTGTTCTAGCTGCTGTTTCAATTCATCACTGATTGGCTGCTCAGAGAATGGCACAGCGGCTTCAATAGCAAGAGGTGGATTGTCTGACGTTGCATATTGTGCAATGAGAGAGTTCCATGCCGCCATATCAGTCTCATCTGTAGTATAGACTTTATGCAGCGCATCGCCTTGTTTATCGAAAAATTGAATACTATGGCGTTCACCATTTTTTGAATCTTCAGTCAGCGTGAAAATGGCATCCCAATGAGAGAAGAACATGCGTAAGTCTAAGGCGCGTGGATTTAAAATTAACCCTGCATGGTCGCTAAATTTTGCATTGTCATAGCGACCAACTTGCTCATGAACAACATACTCATTGCGGGTGATGGCCTTAACTTTACCGACAGATGCTAGCGCTTTCAGCAGTGTTGGGGCATCAACATTCAGTCTTTGTGCTTTGTCATGACCTACACGACAATGCAATAGTTCACCTTCTGAAACATTAAGGTAGGCAGCCAGATCACGAGCGTATTTTGCTTTGTTTTCTGCTTTTGCTTGTTGGTAACGCTCGAAAAGTGTTGAACTCACAGTGTATCTCCTTAATTAACTATAAATTACCATTGGAAGCTGACGAGCAGCTTGGCATTACGCCCATCCTGAGGGACGCCTTGTGACGAGTAGTATTCTTTATCGAAGGCATTGCCTAAAACGACACTGGTTCCTAGGCCTTTTAATTGGCCTTCACCTTGGTAGCTAACGTAAAAATCATGAACAGCGTAGCCTGCTTGGCGCGGTGCTTTGGATGCATCGTTGAAATCGGTATGACGAGTAAATTCACCTAACCAACCCACAGAAAAACCACTGTCTGAAATTGGTACGTTAAGGTTGCTGGTTAGCGAGTCAGGTTTAATGGAGGTAATTGATTTACCATTTGATTCATCTTTACCTTCGGTGTGGTTATAAGCTAAATTCCAACCCAAATAGTCGTTTTTATAGTCCATTGAAGCATCCCAACCCCAAATTTTAGCTCGTTTTGTATTGATGGAGGTTGTGTAGTTATTCTGAGGATTTCTAAAGTCAACGTTCACATAGGTATTGATATAGTCTTTTGCTTTAGTGTCAAAATAACTTGCTTTAAATTGTAGATTGTCACGTTCAGTGAATAGATCATCAAACCGTAGCCCAACCCCATATTCAGCAGTACGTGTAGACTCTGGTTTGAGATTCGGATTTGGTCGCCATTTATTTACTATTGGGCCCATTTGGAAATGAATTTCATCGTTATACATTTCCATCATAGAAGGTGCTCGGAAAGCTTCTGAATAAGAGGCAAATAGCATTGACCAGTCTGTTGGTGTAATGCTAACGGCGCCTTTAGAAGACCATTTGCCTTCTTTCACGTCCTCATTATCTTTAGCGGTTGCTTTATAATGGTCATAGCGAGTGCCAACAATAAACGATACAGGTAAATCTTTTAAGGCGATTTCATCTTGCAAGAAACCTGAAGCAAAGGTGATATCAGCATCAGGGAATTGCGTTGTTGAAGCGTAAGGTGTTTGATTTTGTTTGTATGTTTCGCCGCCATAAGTAAAGTTATGGGCTGCGATAGGTAAATCATACAAGTGTGTTTTATTATCAACTTTCAGACCATAAGTTTTTTGGGTACGGCCTTCATAGTGAGTATTTTTACCTTTAGCGGTAATATTAACGTCAGAATAGTAAGTGGTTGCTTTAAGATTTAACCAATCGTTTGATTCTGGGTTTAACTGGTAAGTCGCTTGGGCATCACGTTGACGTGTAGTGCGGTTAACCTTTAGATTATCCTTAGTAATATCGATTTGTTGTGGGTCTTTGGGTTCATAAGCATTGTTATTGTAATAGCGCAGTTGCCCTGATAGCTTTTGCTTATCATCAAACTGCCATGTCCCTTTGGCGAGTAGGTTTGAGATGGTTTCTTTGTTTTCCATATCATCGCCATTGCTTAAGCGAACATCTCCGACTTGTTTGGTAACAAAACTAAACAAACCATCAAATTGCTCAGTACGCCCAAAAGATGTACCGCCAAAACCAAAGCTATGATCCCCTGTAGCAGCTTGGCTAAAGACACGAAAGCCACTGTTTTGACCCTCGCGTAATAGATCTTTAGCATCTACGGTTTCCCAAGCGATCACACCTCCCATCGCGCCGCTACCATACAGTAGAGCTGAAGGGCCACGAACAATTTCGACTTGTTTTATCAGTGCAGGATCAATAAATGTGCCGTTAACGTGACCAGTATCAGTACCTTGGCGTACATTATCGACGAGGGTTAAAATACCGCGACGGTCAAAACCACGCATGTAGATATCTTGACCATTAGTGCGACTAGTACCAGTAACACCGATCCCCGGAATTTTACGCAAGATATCGTTGACCGTACTTGCCGTTTTTGTTTCAGGTGAGTCATTTTTGATCACAGTGACCATCATTGGGGCATCGAAGCTATCTCTTTCAGTACCTGTTGCATAGACGGTCATCACATCATTGCGATTTGATGGTGTTGTTTCTGCATGAGCGCTTGCCATAACGGAAAGTATTGCGCTTGTCAGAACGGATAAACGTAAAACATGAGACATATTGTTATACTCCATAAAGTGTTACCGGTTTGCTCCCTAAGTTTCGATTTTGCCTAAATCTGTATGCAGGGAAACAAACCGGCGAGTATTATTTATTTTATAATTATTAAATGGTTACCATTGATAACTCACATTGAAATAGAAATTACGGCCTTCTTGGGGAACCCCCATCGAAGAGACATATTGACGATCAAAGGCGTTTTTCATCGTTAATGTCGTATTCAACCCTTTTATAAATTGGTCAGCTTGATAGTTCACATAAAAGTCATGAAGGCTATAGCCTGCATACTGGATGACTTCTTTATGGTAACGATCGAGTCCATGCTGAGATTTATGTTGTTTTAATTGGTACTTAGCATTGCCTTGGAACTGTGTTTTAGCCGCAAATTCACCTACCCAGCCAAGACTAAGGCCAGTAGTTGCAATGGGGGCATTGAAGCGAATGAGTAGCGTTTCAGGGCGAATGGAAGAGAGAGAATAGCCTGTGCCGTCCTCTTTACCTGTTGTTTTGTTATGACTGATATTTAAATCAAACCAGTGGGTTTTGTAGCGAATAAAGCTATCAATACCTCGAATGGTGGCGGAAGGAACATTGCTAAAATAAATTTCATTAGGGAACCATTGATATTGCCCTTTCATGAAATGGTATTTTTTGGTGTAACGACCTTCAACGGCAATATGGTTTTTCGCTTTGGTATCAAAATACGTTGACCCAAATTGCAGTTCATCGCCATTTGATAACAGATCATCAAAACTTGCTTTTAAACCAACTTCTACTGTTTTATTTGTCTCAGGTTGTAAGTCAGGCGTAGGTCTAAAATCGGAAGTTAGCCAGCCGCCCATCACCGAAAAGTGATTAGAATTGTTATACAGCTCTGCCATACGAGGCGTCCGATAACCTTCGGAGTAAGAGGAGTATAGGTTTAACCAATGTGCCGGCGTGATACTGACCGCAAAACGTGATGACCAATTCGTGTCTCTATTCTTTGCAAACCCTTGACGTGAAGCTTCATAGCTTGTGAAACGGGTTCCTGCTGAGAGTGTAATAGGCAGGTGGTGTAACGTCATATCATTGTTAACCCAGCCCGAAATATTAGCTAGTCGAGCAGGGGGGTAGCTGATCGCGTGTTTATTGGGTTTTTGCTGTTGTTGATAATACTCGATACCACTTTCTATTTGGTTATTCACCCAGCCCTCAATAGGAACAATAAAGTGATTAGTCAATTTTGTACCATAGGTATATTGCGTACGCTTTTCGCGTTGATATTGATTATCAGCCTTAGCTTTTTCTCTATCTAACTGACTCAAAGAGAGGTCGGTATAGTACAGATCCCAATTTGCTTGCCAGTTAGGGAAACGGTTTGAGGTAATATATTGACTAATTGAAACATCCCGCTGGTGGCTATCGCGCTCGTGGGGCGTGTTTTTAAAACGCGTATCAGCGGAGTTGTTTACTGTAGGTTGTTTGAGACCTAACCCATCATTACGATAATCACGTAGCTGTAAGGCTAAATGATAATTAGGGTGTGCATACCAAGTGGTTTTTAATAACCAATTATGCACTTTTTCATGATTATCTTGAGTTGGAAAATCCGCAGATGCGAGTGAATATTTTTTACGTTGGCTATAACTTAATAGCATATCCAGAGGGCCAGTATGTCCATATACCGATGCCCCGGCAAGGTAGCTGTGGTCATTGCGGTTGACCCCACTGAAAACGCGGCCTCCTAATGCCTGCCCTTGCTTTAATAAATCCTTTGCATTCACGGTTTTCATCGCTACGACACCCGCTAGCGCGCCACTTCCATGAGCAACGGATGAAGCACCTTTATGGACAAAGACTTTTTTTACCAGTGACGGGTCAATAAATGTCGCATTGTATAACCCAGAATTAAAATCTTGAGTGACGTTATCCACCGTGATTTTTACACCACGAGAATCATAGCCACGTAGATGAACCTCTTGACCGTAGGTTCCACCAGTACCAGAGACAAAAATACCGGGTTGGCCTTTTAATAAATCTAAGGCAGAGCTTGCTGATTGATATTCAGGGGATTGAGCATCAATGACATCGACTTGCTCGGCCACCGCAATATTTTCGTGATGAAAAGGGTGGGTCGTAACATGAACAGTATCACCTATCGTCTTTTTTGCTGTTGCAACCGCGCTAAATCCTGAAATAGCGAGTGTTGTCGCAAGTGCGGAAACGGTTATTTTTGATCCATTTAACGATATGGTGGGTGTAACAGACATCAGTTTAAACTCCATAGGAAATCCTTTCCTTATGTGGTGAATATCGCTGGCTGCCTTGATACAAGATCTGGGTGGCTTGCTGTGAATAAATTTTGAATAAAAACTATTTGGTTAAAATCAGTTTACCAGCACGAGTCTGTCTTAACTGGTATATCTCGCCGCGATGTTGGATCGCTAATTTACCTTCAGAGCCTAATAATTGATGACTATCTATAACGTCAACTTTTACGGGCGGAAGGGTTGAGTTGGCGATATTTTCAATAGGTGGTTTAGTGATGTTATCAGTCATATTTGGCCCAATTGATAATAAAACTAAGAGTGAGAATCATTATCTTTAAGTTGCTAAGTAACATCAAGGGGTTTTTACATTTAGATGACAAAATCACTACAATGCATGAGTTGCTTATCGGTTTAGGTCAATATTTGGTGAATATTTATGCGGAAAGGAACTCGACTCTTTCCTATCAAAGAGAGTGAAAGAGTCGGTGGGGGAATAAAATGTCAGCTTATTTAAAGCGGCTTTCTACTGCTTGGACCAAGATATCAATGAGTTGCTCGGTATCATCCCAGCCTAAACAAGGGTCTGTGATGGATTGCCCGTAAGTTAGAGGTTGACCTGCAATAATTTTTTGAGTGCCTTCAAGTAAGAAGCTTTCAGCCATTACACCACTAATTGCGGTCGAACCGCCTTTGATTTGCTCGGCAATATCGCGGGCGACTTCAAGTTGGCGACGGTGGATTTTTTGGCAGTTACCATGGCTAAAATCAACGACTAAATGTTCAGCTAATTCAAATTCACGTAGCTTATCACAAGCCGCTGCAATATCTCCGGCAGAGTAGTTAGGCTGCTTTCCACCACGCATAATAATATGACCATGTGGGTTACCACTGGTTTGGTAGATGGTCATTTGGCCACTTTTATCGGGCGATAAAAACATATGTTGGGCGCTGGCTGCGCGGATGGCATCGATAGCAATACGGATATTGCCATCAGTACCATTTTTAAAACCAACAGGGCAAGAGAGTGCCGATGCCATTTCTCGATGGATTTGGCTTTCTGTTGTTCTTGCGCCAATCGCTCCCCAACTGATCAAATCAGCAATATATTGCCCTGTGACCATATCGAGAAATTCTGTTGCGGTAGGTAGCCCAAGCTGATTGACATCAATAAGTAATTTGCGGGCGAGCCGTATCCCCGTATTGACTTGGCAAGAGTTATCTAAATTAGGATCGGAGATCAGGCCTTTCCAACCTACAACGGTACGGGGTTTTTCAAAGTAGGTACGCATAACGATTTCAAGACGGTCTTGATAGCGTTCACGTAAGACATTCAGCCGATTAGCATATTCCAGAGCCGCATCAATATCATGAATAGAGCATGGGCCAACAATAACCAATAAACGGGGATCTTCCCCCGATAAAATTTTCTCTATCCGTTTACGTGACGCTGTCACGTTTTCAGCCACTTTCTCAGAAATAGGAAATTCGTCAGCGAGTGTCTGTGGGGTAATTAAGCTATCCACACGCTGAGTACGTAGTTCATCAGTTTTTTGCATTCTTTCTTCTCAAAAGCTTTAATAGGCAGAGCCGTATCAGTGATTAGGATCACAATAAACGAAAATGGCTCGAATTCAACCTACAACGTGAGATTGAATGAAAGATTTTTTAAAAAATACATTTCGACTAAAAGATACGCCGTTTTAGCCCCATCGTGTCAATGACTTTGGCAGAAATTTCCTCTACTGAGTAATTGGTTGTATTGAGATAGTTGATCTTGTTTTGTCTAAATAGTGCCTCGACCTCAGCAATTTCAATGCGGCATTGACGTAATGATGCATAGCGGCTGTTTTCACGTCGCTCTTCACGAATAGCGGCTAGTCTTTCCGGGCTTATCGTCAAACCAAATAATTTATGCGTATAAGGGCGTAGTGCAGCGGGTAACTGCAAGTTATCCATATCGTCTGCCGTAAATGGATAGTTAGCGGCTTGAATACCAAATTGCATGGCTAAATAGAGGCTGGTAGGGGTTTTACCACAACGGGAGACGCCTAACAAAATCACTTGTGCTTGGTCTAGGTTGCGCAAGGAAATACCGTCATCATGGGCTAATGTATATTCGATAGCAGCAATGCGAGCATCATATTGATTGATATTCTGTAGCGATAAGCCATGGGTACGGTTGAGTTTAGGCTCAGGCTCTAACCCCACTTCTTGCTGAATAGGGGCAACCAAGGTTTGCACAATATCCTGACAAAAACCGGCGCTGTCGGTAATAATTTTTTTTACGGAGGGGGAAATGATGGAATAGAACACCAGTGGACGGTTTTGAGTCTCTTGATAAATCGTATCAATTTTCTGTTTTATTTCCTGCGCACGTGCTTCTGTGGTGACAAAAGGTAGCGTATAGGAATTGAAAACTAAGGGAAATTGCGACAAAACAGCATGTCCTAGCGTTTCTGCGGTTATTGCGGTTCCATCTGAAATAAAAAAAACAGTTCGTTCTGTGAGGTTTGTTTTATGATTAGTTGCGGTTATTTCGCTCATATATAGTGTCTTTTGTTGTATTTTTCGTTGGTTTTAGAGAGATATTATATTTGATTAAAGTTTAAAAAATAGTTTATAGGGGAAAGTATAGCCAATATTTGAACAATTTTTAGAACAAAAATTTTTTCTTGCTAGTTGGAACGATTCACCAGTCTATATTCAGATATTGTCTGTGCTAGTCTATTTCGTGAGGCGAATTATCGCCAATGAGATTTTTTACGATTTGTACCTTGTCACTAAATTGCTAGATAAAGATAAAGGATCGCTTTCAATGTCCACAAATGGCCTCACTCCGTGTAATGTACTTTGGTATAACCAATTAGGGATGAATGATGTTGACCGTGTTGGCGGCAAAAATGCCTCGCTCGGTGAAATGATTACCAACCTGTCCGATCTTGGTGTATCCGTACCTAACGGATTTGCGACAACCGCACAGGCGTTTAATGATTTTCTTGAGCAGAGCGGCGTGAATCAGCGCATTTATCAGCTGTTAGATGAAACGGATATTGATGATGTTAATCAACTCGCTGCGGCGGGGGAAAAGATCCGTCAATGGGTTATCGACACCCCTTTTACACCACAGTTAGAAAGTGATATTCGTGCGGCATACCAAACACTGTCTGAAGGTGAAAAAGATGCCTCGTTTGCTGTACGTTCATCTGCAACAGCAGAGGACATGCCTGATGCTTCATTCGCAGGGCAGCAAGAGACTTTCTTGAACGTTCAAGGCATCGATGCTGTATTGGTTGCTATTAAACACGTATTCGCTTCCTTATTTAATGACCGCGCGATTTCATATCGTGTCCACCAAGGCTATGACCACCGTGGAGTGGCACTCTCCGCGGGTGTTCAAAGAATGGTGCGCTCAGATTTAGCATCTTCTGGCGTGATGTTCACCATTGATACTGAATCAGGGTTCGACCAAGTCGTCTTCATCACCTCAGCTTATGGCTTAGGCGAGATGGTTGTGCAAGGGGCAGTAAACCCAGATGAGTTTTATGTGCATAAACCCACCTTGCTGAATAATCGTCCAGCTATTGTGCGTCGTACTCTTGGCTCGAAAAAATTACAAATGGTTTATGCGAACAGTCAAGAGCACGGTAAGCAAGTACAGATTGAAGATGTGCCAGAAGCACTACGCAATCGTTTCTCTTTGACTGATCACGAAGTTGAAGAGCTGGCGCGCCAAGCATTACAGATTGAAAAACATTATGGTCGCCCAATGGATATCGAATGGGCTAAAGATGGTCATAATGGGCGTCTGTACATTGTTCAGGCTCGCCCAGAAACCGTTCGCTCGAATCAACAAGTGATGGAACGTTACCAATTAAAACAACAAGGGAATGTGTTGGTTGAAGGGCGTGCTATCGGGCATCGTATCGGTTCAGGCCATGTTAAAGTGATCCATAACTTAAATGAGATGGATAGGATCCAAGCTGGCGACGTACTCGTTACTGATATGACAGACCCAGATTGGGAGCCTATCATGAAAAAAGCGGCTGCGATTGTGACCAATCGTGGCGGTCGTACCTGCCATGCGGCGATTATTGCCCGCGAATTGGGTATCCCCGCTGTGGTCGGTTGCGGTGATGCGACAGAGCGCCTGCTGGAAAATAGTCAGGTGACTGTTTCCTGTGCTGAAGGGGATACAGGGTTTGTCTATGAAGGTGAGCTAGGATTTGAAATTCATAGTTCCGCCGTTGACGAAATGCCAGCGCTTGATGTCAAGATCATGATGAACGTGGGTAACCCAGATCGTGCATTTGATTTTGCCTGTTTACCAAACGAAGGGGTTGGCTTAGCGAGGTTAGAATTCATTATTAACCGAATGATTGGTGTTCACCCAAGAGCTTTACTGGAGTTCGATTCACAAACTCCTGAGCTACAAAATGAAATTCGCACCATGATGGCAGGTTATGATGATCCCATTGAATTCTATGTTGGTAAGTTGACTGAAGGGATTTCGACGTTAGCGGCAGCATTCTGGCCAAAACGGGTTATCGTGCGTCTTTCTGACTTTAAATCTAATGAGTATGCCAACCTTGTCGGTGGGGATATTTATGAGCCGGAAGAAGAGAACCCAATGTTAGGTTTCCGTGGAGCAGGGCGCTATGTCTCAGATAGCTTCCGAGATTGTTTCGCTCTTGAGTGTGAAGCCGTTAAGCGGGTACGTAATGAGATGGGGCTAACAAACGTTGAAGTGATGATCCCATTTGTGCGGACTGTCGCTCAGGCGAAAGCCGTAGTGGCTGAATTAGCGAAGCATGACCTCAAACGTGGTGAAAACGGCTTGAAAGTCATTATGATGTGTGAGATCCCATCAAACGCATTACTGGCAGACCAATTCCTTGAACATTTTGATGGCTTCTCTATTGGTTCTAACGATATGACCCAATTGACCTTAGGTTTAGATAGGGATTCTGGAGTCGTTTCTGAGCTATTTGATGAACGCAATGATGCCGTAAAAGCCATGTTATCGATGGCGATTCAAGCGGCTAAACGTCAAAACAAATATGTCGGTATTTGTGGTCAAGGCCCATCGGATCATCAAGATTTTGCGCAATGGTTAGTTGAAGAGGGAATAGATAGTCTTTCTCTTAACCCAGATACCGTTGTACAAACTTGGTTAAAATTAGCTGATTCATAATGAATTAATCTATTATTTAAGACGAGAGTCTCAAGCCGACAATTATAATTGTCGGCTTTTTTTATAAATCAAATTGAATATACCGATTGTCAACTTCAATAGAAGCTATCAGTTATTAATTAATATCTAATATAAGTAAATTTAAATACTGGATGAGAATTAATAGGTGTTTACACGGATTAAGTAATATTAGAAAGTTAATAAACCGATCCATTAGTGTTAATCATTTTGAGTTAAATCAATAAGTGATGCTATATAAATAACTATATAAAGAATTATAAGGTGATATTACTTACTCAAAATGGGAGTAATAAAAGATGAAGTCATTGCCTTAGTTGCAGGCCAGCCGGCGAGGCCTAGGATGATGAATAAAATTCATGTTGAGAAAAAAATAAAAAAAAAGCCTATCATGGGCTGACAGGCAAAGACTACACACAGCAATTCTATTGGGATAATCACGCATTAAATTAAATAAGCATGATATTGAGATTCGTATTAATCAAAACGTAATTCGATGTGAAGATAATAAATTAATTAAAAATTATAATCACTAAGAACACTCTTAATATATTTATTAGTCGCTGTATCATAAAGAGAATTCGTTTCAACGAAAAAGATAATATCACAAATGAGCTTGAATACTAACATTAGTCTGTTAAATATTGTTTCTAAATATTAATGAACATAATCGATAATCCAACAGTATGCTTAATAGAGAGCATACTGTTGGTTAGTTTAAAGTAAATTTATTTTTTACTCATAAACTCTTCTTCGAGAAACTTTTCTGTTTCTTCAAGGTTTTCATTTGGTATGGCGACCTCATTCATCCAGGCTTTTAATAGACTGTATGACACCGCAAGTACGACCGGACCTATAAACAAACCAATCATACCAAAGGAGAGGATACCACCGATAACCCCAACAAGTATGAGCACCATCGGCAAGTCAGCCCCCATTTTGATCAGCCATGGACGTAAAACGCCATCCATAGTTGCGACAACAGCAGCCCAAACAGCGAGGATGATTGCCCATGTTGTATCCCCTGTCCAGAATAGCCAAATGACGGATGGTACCATAATCAGTAGCGGGCCAAGCTGAGCAACACAGCAGATAAAGAGGAGAACGGTTAAGATAGCCGCATAGCTGATACCCGATAAGGCAAGCCCTACACCGCCAACAATAGCTTGAATAAGGGCGGTGACGACGACACCTAATGCAACGGCGCGGATTGACTGTGCGGCTAAGACTACCGCTGCATCGCCACGTATCCCTGCTAATCGAACGGCAAAATGACGGATACCTAACATCACAGATTCGCCTTTAAGGTAGAGTAAACCGCTAAATAGCAACATTAAGGCGAGATGGAACATAAAACGGCCGGCATTGATGGCTTGTGCGAGGAACCAACCAGCAGCTTGTCCTAAATAGGGTTGGACTTTGGCTAACAGTGCATTACCGCCACTGGCAACCAAACTATGCCAAGCGTAATAAATTTTTTCACCAACGAAAGGGACGCTGTTAAGCCATTCTAGATCAGGCAAGCGCAAACTGTTAGGTGACTTAGCGAGTTCAATTAGCGGAGTGCTATTTTGAATAATACTGCCAATAAGAATACCCAGCGGTATAACGAATAGTAAAAGTATTAAGGAGACCATGACTAAAGCCGCCAACCAACGCTTGTTCCACAACCTTGCTTCAATGCGTAGGAGTAGTGGCCATGTTGCTATCACCATCATACCAGCCCATACAAAACCAAGAATAAACGGGTTCAGTACCCAAAAACAGGCCGCTATCATTAAAATGATAAATGCGAAGCCAAAAATAAGTTTGGGTAAGTCGAGACGTTTTTGCGATTTTTCCATTAATGCCTAATCCTTAACAAATAAAAACACTGCAAGTGAGCCATTTTTTCAGGTGAAAATAACGTAATTTCTTTTTCACGATCAAAAAAAACAATATTGTGATATGGTTCCATCACTGACAATGTCATCAGCGGTTGTACCTTCTTTAAGGAAAACGGGTTTTGCAGGGGGAAGCTCCGTAAACCAATCAGGCACTATTGTGCTACTTAAAATAAAGATAGTACATAACGAGTAATGCGAACACTAAACAACAAGAGTCATCGTTAATAATGATCCCGCGTATAACTGAAGCACCTCATTTAAGTAAACTAGTTATTGAATTTCTGCACCAACTACAGGCACATGGCTTTACAGGCGATAATGGCACTAGCTATGCGGAACGCTTATCGATGGCGACCGATAATAGCATTTATCAATTATTACCTCAGGCGGTGGTATTTCCTCGTTCGAGTGCGGATGTCCAAATTATAACCCGTGTTGCCGGGTTAGAAAAATTCAGAGAATTAACCTTCACCCCACGAGGTGGTGGCACAGGAACGAATGGTCAATCATTGACCGAAGGGATTGTGGTTGATATGTCACGTTATATGAACCGCATTCTAGAAATTAACCCTGAACAGGGCTGGGTTAAAGTAGAAGCGGGTGTGGTGAAAGATCAACTAAACCAATTTCTCAAACCCTATGGCTATTTTTTCTCACCTGAGTTGTCCACCAGTAACCGAGCCACATTAGGGGGGATGATCAATACCGATGCATCGGGGCAAGGCTCTTTGGTGTACGGTAAAACCTCAGATCACGTGCTGGGTGTTAAAGCGGTTTTGCTGGGAGGGGAATGCCTTGAAACACGCGCTATGCCTATCGCACTCGCCCAAACGATTGCGTCAGAGGATTCTGTCACAGGGCGTATCTACAAAACCGTACTTGAACGCTGTTTAGAGCAGCGCCCTTTGATTGAAGAAAAGTTTCCAAAATTGAACCGTTTTTTAACGGGCTATGATTTACGTCATGTGTTTAATGATGACCTTAGTGAATTCGACCTGACGCGTATTTTAACGGGGTCGGAAGGTTCACTGGCTTTTATTACCGAAGCCACGTTGGATATCACCCCTTTACCAAAAGTACGCCGTTTGGTGAACGTTAAATATGACTCTTTTGAATCTGCACTACGTAATGCGCCGTTTATGGTGCAGGCAAAAGCTCTGTCTGTCGAAACCGTCGATTCAAAAGTACTGAATTTAGCACGGGAAGATATCGTTTGGCATTCCGTGAAAGCATTAATCACCGATGTACCAAACAAAGAGATGCTGGGCCTTAATATTGTTGAATTTAGTGGGGATGATGAGGACGAAATCAATCACTTAACCACGAGCCTGTGCCAGCGTTTAGATGAGTTAATGGCAAGTCATCAAGCGGGTGTGATTGGCTATCAAGTCTGTCATGATTTGGATGACATCAACCGTATTTACAATATGCGTAAAAAAGCGGTTGGTTTATTAGGAAATAGTAAAGGGGCTGCTAAACCGATCCCATTTGTTGAAGATACCTGCGTACCACCTGAACACCTAGCGGATTACATAGTAGAGTTTAGAGCACTGCTGGATAGCCACAATCTGAATTACGGGATGTTTGGGCATGTGGATGCGGGGGTTTTACACGTACGTCCTGCTTTAGATATGTGTGACCCGCAACAAGAAGTGTTGATGAAGCAAATTTCAGATGACATTGTCGCGCTGACTGCCAAATATGGCGGGTTATTATGGGGGGAGCACGGTAAAGGGTTCCGCGCTCAATATAGCCCGGCGTTTTTCGGTGAAGTGTTGTATAACGAGTTACGGAATATCAAAGCCGCTTTTGACCCTGATAACCGTCTGAATCCAGGTAAAATCTGTCCGCCAGCCGGTATTGATGCGCCAATGAAACAGGTGGATGCAGTTAAGCGAGGCACCTATGATCGCCAAATACCTGTACAGGTACGCCAAACGTTCCGTGGGGCGATGGAGTGTAACGGTAATGGGCTATGTTTTAACTTTGATGTGAAAAGCCCTATGTGTCCATCAATGAAAATAAGTGGACAGCGGATCCATTCGCCAAAAGGGCGTGCGACCCTCGTTCGTGAATGGCTACGGCTTCTTTCTAACCAAGGCGTCACGCCAGAAAGCTTAGAAAAAGGAATACAAGAAAACCGTCCATCACTACGCGGCTTGATTGAGAAAACACGCAATACATGGCAGGCGAAAAAAGGGGATTATGACTTTTCTCATGAAGTTAAAGCCGCGATGTCTGGGTGCTTAGCTTGTAAAGCTTGCTCAACACAATGCCCGATCAAAATCGATGTGCCTTCATTTAGAGCCAAATTTTTAGCGCTATATCACAGCCGATATTTAAGGCCTGTGCGGGATCATATTGTGGCGGGAGTGGAAAATAGCGCCCCCTTGATGTCGAAAGCACCGGGTGTATTTAACTTTTTCTTACGTCAGCCATGGGTACAGAAATTAAGTGAGCAGACGATTGGAATGGTCGATCTCCCGCTGTTTTCTCAACCTACCTTAAAGCAAGAGCTATCAGGGCATGCGGCGATGACAGTGACGCTGGAGCAGTTAGAGTCTATGTCTCCTGCACAACGTGAAAACCATGTGTTGGTAGTACAGGACCCATTCACCAGTTATTACGATGCAAAAGTCGTGGCGGATTTTGTCAAATTAATCGAAAAATTGGGCTTTAAACCTGTTTTATTACCATTTTCACCGAATGGTAAGGCGCAACATGTCAAAGGGTTCCTTGCTCGCTTTGCCAAAACAGCGCAGAAAACCGCTGATTTTCTAAATCGGGTCGCCAAATTAGAGTTACCTATGGTTGGCGTCGATCCTGCATTAGTGTTGTGTTATCGCGATGAATACCGTGAGATTTTAGGGGCGCAGCAGTGCCGTTTTACCGTACAACTTGCTCATGAGTGGCTAGTGACATTGCCTGAGCCTACCGAGCATCGTCAGGTGTCGTCTGCCCCATGGTATTTCTTTGGTCATTGCACGGAAACAACCGCATTGCCAAATAGTGCGACTCAGTGGGCAAATTTGTTTAAACGTTATGGTCAAGAGCTTAAAAACATCAGTGTAGGGTGTTGTGGTATGGCTGGGACTTATGGTCATGAAGTGGCGAATATCAAAAACTCGAAAGGTATCTATAATTTATCGTGGAAACCCGCGATAGAGAAATTACCCAAAGAGCGTTGTTTAAGCACAGGGTATTCATGTCGCAGCCAAGTAAAACGTATGGAAAATACACAAATAAAACACCCTATACAGGCGTTATTGGAGATAGTTGAATGATTTGGAGACGTAAATTTACGCTTGACCACATGGCAGAAATGGCCAAAGGCTGTATGTTAGGCCATCTAGGTATTGAGATCACGGGGTATGGTGATGATTACCTTGAAGGCACTATGCCAGTCGACCAACGAACAAAACAGCCATTTGGTTTATTACATGGGGGCGCTTCTGTTGTGCTGGCGGAATCATTAGGCTCAATAGCAGGTTACCTATGCAGTGAAGGGGAACAACGTGTTGTTGGCCTTGAAATTAATGCTAATCACATTCGTTCGGCAACCCAAGGTGTAGTGAAAGGCGTTTGTAAGCCTGTTCACCTAGGGCGCCGCCAGCAGGTATGGAATATTGATATTTTCAATGAGAAAGGGCAACTGTGTTGTACTTCTCGTTTAACGACCGCGGTACTCTCCGATTGATACCCATTAACCTCAACTCGAATAGGGTTGAGGTTCCTTCAACAATTTCATCAGAATTTCAATTTTTGTCTTGCCGATTAAGTTGTATAATAAATGTATCTTTATTAATTTGTGCCATTTAAGTGTATTGATGAGTACATAATATTAAAAAAAATGTAACTTTTTTTAATCGTTATATTTTAATGAGTTAGTGTACATTTTTACACACGATGGCGTATAAATAAGCGCAAAATGCGTAAAAAATGAGCTAGAATAGGTATAACCTTTCAAAACAAATGGTTGAAGTGACAAAGGTTATCGTTACCATAGGATAAACGGAGTTAATCTCCTGATAACTGGCTGAAAAGCCATAAGAATTGTGGGGTCAATATGACTGCAAATGTGAATGACAGCGTAGAAACTTTTTCTATAGACGAAACGAATTGGCAAGGTGTCAGCCTAACTGATAGCGCGGCGAAACAAATCAAAAAATTGATGGAGCAAAATCCTGAAACTAAAGGGCTTTCGCTGGGTGTTAAACAGTCTGGATGCGCTGGCTTTGGCTATGTTTTCGAGATGATCGAGAACCCAACAGAGGATCATTTACTCTTTGAACATGATGGTGCACGTCTGTATGTACCTAAAGAAGCCATGCCATTTATCGATGGTACAGTTGTCGATTATGTCCAAGAAGGGCTTAATCGGATATTTAAATTCAATAATCCGAAAGCGCAACATGCCTGTGGGTGTGGTGAAAGCTTCGGTGTTTAATATGTGAAGTCAGATTATGTCTCAGAGCAATGTAGAAATTGGCGATGAAGTTCAAAGCTGGCTAAATGACCAGCGTTATAAAGAAGGCTTTTTTACGAATGTCGCCACAGATGAAATGGCTAAAGGGATCAACGAAGATGTTGTCCGAGCGATTTCTGCAAAACGTAATGAGCCAGAGTGGATGCTAAAATTCCGCCTTGATGCCTATCATCACTGGAAAGGAATGGAAGAGCCACACTGGTTAAAAGCCCATTATCCAAATTTAGATTATCAAGACTACAGCTATTACTCAGCGCCATCTTGTGGTTCTTGTGATGACAGTTGCGGGTCACAATCCGGTGCGAAGCAAGGAACTGGTGTTACAGAAACCAATAATTATCTAACGGCTGAAGTTGAAGAGGCCTTCAACCAACTCGGTGTTCCTGTTCGTGAAGGGAAGGCCGTTGCGGTCGATGCTATTTTTGACTCAGTATCTGTTTCTACAACATATCGTGATGATCTTGCTAAACACGGCATTATTTTCTGTTCATTCAGTGAAGCTATCCAAGAGTACCCTGAGTTGGTGCAAAAATACCTTGGTACTGTCGTTTCTAGTCACGATAACTTCTTTGCTGCGCTCAATGCGGCGGTGGCATCGGATGGCACTTTTGTGTATATCCCGAAAGGGGTACGTTGTCCGATGGAGCTTTCCACTTACTTCCGTATTAATGCTGCAAAAACAGGGCAATTTGAACGGACGATCTTGATCGCCGACGAAGGAAGCTATGTCAGCTACATTGAGGGCTGTTCAGCACCTGTCCGTGATAGCTATCAGTTACACGCTGCGGTCGTCGAAGTCATCATCCATAAAGATGCAGAAGTGAAATACTCAACGGTTCAAAACTGGTTCTCCGGTGGCGACAGTGAAGCAGGTGGTATTCTTAACTTTGTGACTAAGCGTGCGCTGTGCGAAGGTGAGAATTCGAAAATGTCATGGACTCAATCTGAAACGGGTTCTGCGATCACCTGGAAATACCCAAGTGTTATCTTAAAAGGGGATAACTCGGTTGGTGAGTTTTTCTCTGTGGCACTGACAAACGGTAACCAGCAAGCCGATACCGGCACTAAAATGATCCATATTGGTAAAAATACGCGTTCGACGATCATCTCTAAAGGTATCTCAGCGGGTAAAAGCCAAAATAGCTATCGCGGCTTAGTGAAAATCTTACCAAGCGCACATAATGCACGCAATTTCACTCAATGTGACTCGATGCTTATTGGTACTCAGTGTGGAGCACACACATTCCCTTACGTTGAAGTCAAAAATAACACCGCTCAGCTAGAACATGAGGCGACCACTTCTCGCATTGGTGAAGATCAGCTTTTTTACTGCTTACAGCGTGGAATTAGTGAAGATGATGCGATTTCAATGATCGTAAATGGTTTCTGTAAAGACGTTTTCTCGGAACTTCCGTTAGAGTTTGCGGTAGAAGCACAGAAATTGCTGGCAATCAGCCTAGAGCACAGTGTGGGCTGATCACAATCAGGTTTATATGCGCAAAAGCGCTAAAGGCATGTTGATATGTTAAGTGTTAAAAATTTACATGTAAGTGTAGAAGGCAATGAAATATTAAAGGGCTTATCATTGGAAGTGAAACCGGGTGAGGTTCACGCCATTATGGGTCCGAATGGTTCAGGTAAAAGTACGTTATCTGCAACACTCGCTGGTCGTGAAGAGTATGACATCGACAGTGGCGAAGTCATTTTCAAAGGTAAAGATTTGCTAGAGTTGGACCCAGAAGAGCGAGCTGGTGAGGGTATCTTCTTAGCCTTCCAATACCCAGTAGAAATTCCAGGGGTGAGTAACCAATTCTTCTTCCAAACGGCCGTCAATGCGGTTCGTGAATATCGTCAGCAAGAACCTTTAGATCGTTTTGATTTCCAAGATTTTATTGAAGATAAAATTAACTTACTGGAGATGCCTCAAGATTTATTGACACGCTCTGTTAACGTGGGCTTCTCCGGCGGTGAAAAAAAACGTAATGATATTCTGCAAATGGCTGCTCTTGAGCCAGAACTCTGCATCTTAGATGAAACTGACTCAGGGTTAGATATTGATGCACTGAAAACCGTTGCCAATGGTGTCAATTCACTGCGCTCTCCAGACCGTTCATTTATCATTGTGACGCATTACCAGCGCATTCTGGATTACGTCAAACCTGATTTTGTGCATGTGCTGTATCAGGGGAAAATCATCAAATCAGGTGATTTCAGCTTGGCGAAAAAACTGGAGGAGCAAGGTTATGGCTGGCTTATTGACCAACAGTGAAAGAGCAGGAAAACGTGCTCAGGTAGCTGCATTAAATGAGCAAGCGATGGCGCGTTTTGCAACACTTTTTGAGCAACGCTCTGGGGCGAAATCGCATCATGCGGCGGCACATTGGGAAAAAGCTAAACAAGTCGGTTTACCGGTTTTTCGTCATGAAGATTGGCACTATACGCCGTTGCATTCGGTATTGAATACACATTATCGTTTTGCAGAACAAGATCTTGACGAAAAAGCGTGTGAAGCTTTAGCGCTTCCGATTGATGCCTATCGAATCGTACTTGTTGATGGCCGCTATAGCTCAACACTTAGCTCTATCGATATGGGGCCATTTCAAGTTGCGCTATTAGATAGCCAAGATATGCTGCCCGATGCGGTTAATAGTGAGATCTTTTTGCATTTAACGGAAAGTCTTGCTCAACAGCCAATTGTTATTCACCTAGGTGCAAATCAAATTGCACAAAAGCCCCTTTATCTACTGAATATATCCAGCGGTAGTGATGGCGATACGGTGAATACTAGCCAATATCGCTATCACATCACGTTAGATGCAAACAGCAAAGCGCAAGTGATCGAGCATTTTGTCAGTTTTAACGATAAAGCCCATTTTACTGGGGGCCGTTTAACAGTTGAAGTGGGGGATAATGCGCAATATCAGCACTTCAAACTGAATAACGAAAACAATGTGGCTCAGCATTTTGCTCATAATGACATCGTGGTTGGTCGCGATAGCCAAGTATTAAGCAGCAGCTTTTTGCTGGGTGGAGCACTAACGCGCCATCATACGAGCGCACAACTGATGGGTGAAAATGGGCATTTTTCACTCAATAGCTTGTTATTGCCAAAAGACAGTGAAATTGTCGATACTCGGACTTACCTTGAACACAATGTAGGTCAGTGTGAAAGCCGGCAATTACATAAAGTCATTGCCATGGACGGAAGTAAAGCCGTGTTCAATGGCATGATCAAAGTGGCGCCAAATGCCTTAAAAACAGACGGTCAAATGAGCAATCACACGTTATTATTGGGTGATAAAGCCGAAGTTGACACTAAGCCTCAGCTAGAAATTTATGCTGATGATGTGAAGTGTGGGCATGGTGCAACGGTAGGCCGTATTGATGATGAGCAGTTATTTTACCTGCGCTCCAGAGGGATTGATGGCAAAGCCGCAAAACATATGATTATCATTGCTTTTGCAGCGGAGTTGACTGAGTCGATTGAAAATGAAGAACTCAAACAAGCCGTCATGGCGAATATTCGCCAACGCTTAGCAGAGGTCTAATACGCGTATGACATACAACGTAACAGCAGTTAGGCAGGATTTTCCTGCCTTATCCCAAAGTGTGAATAATCATCCTTTGGTCTATCTTGATAGTGCAGCAAGTGCACAGAAGCCTCTGCAAGTGATTGAAAAAGAGAGCGAGTTTACGTTGCATCAATATGCTGCGGTACATCGAGGGATACATACCCTCAGCGCGCAAGCGACAAGCATGATGGAAGAGGTACGCCAAAAAGCGGCCGATTTTATTCATGCCTCTTCAGCAGAAGAAATGGTTTTTGTTAAAGGCACAACCGAAGCAATCAACCTTGTTGCCAATACCTTCGGGCGAACATTTATCGGTAAAGGCGATAATATTGTCATTACTGAGATGGAACACCACGCCAACATCGTACCTTGGTACATATTAGCCGAATCTATAGGCTTTGAAATTCGGGTCATTCCTGTTAGTGACGATGGGCGGTTACTGTTAACGCAACTTGGTGAACTCATTGATGCCAAAACACGGTTATTGAGCTTTACTCACATCTCTAATGTGCTAGGCACCGTTAACCCCGTTAAAGAGATTATTCAGCAAGCGAGGGCTTTAGCGGCTAATTGTGGGGCTGAGTTGTATGTGCTAGTCGATGGCGCTCAAGGTGCGATGCACAGTGTTGTTGATGTGCAAGAGTTAGACTGTGATTTTTATACTTTCTCAGGGCATAAACTGTATGGGCCGACAGGGATTGGTATTCTGTATGGCAAAAAATCACTTTTAGATAAGATGCCTCCGTGGGAAGGGGGTGGAGCAATGATCCGCCATGTCAGTCTTAAAAACGGGATCACTTATGCGGATGCGCCATGGCGTTTTGAAGCAGGAACCCCCAATGTTAGCGCCATTATTGGCTTAGGGGCGGCCTTTGATTATCTCAATGCGTTAGGGAGAGCAGAAGCCTTTGCTTATGAAAAGGAAGTGATGTCCTATGCTTCTAAAAAATTAAAAGAAATTCCCTCATTAACCCTATACGGTAACGATCAACGTGAAGGGGTGATTGCATTTAACCTCGGCGCACATCATGCTTACGATGTTGGCTCTTTTTTAGATCAATATGGTATTGCTATCCGTACTGGGCACCATTGTGCATTACCATTGATGGACCGCTATAATGTTCCTGCAATGTGTCGCGCTTCGGTAGGTATCTATACGACCAAAGAAGAGATAGATTCCTTATTCAATGCATTACAGCGCATTAAAAAATTGTTAGGCTAGGCGTTAAAGCCTGATTGTTTTTGTTATCATTGACTGAAAAAGCCAATATGTTATTGGCTTTTTCATTTATTAACCCTGCTCCTATTAACTGAGCGATTTGCTAATCAGCAGAGAAAACGAATCAGGTTGACTAACCTTAGAGACATTTGTGATTAATTAAGGAAAGAAGTATGCCAGCTTTACCCGATGAACATAAATTGCTACGGAATTTTGCACGTTGCCAAGACTGGGAAGAGCGTTATCTATACATGATAGAGCTTGGTGGGCGCTTAACGCCATTAACAGAGCAACAACGTAGCGATAGTAACTTGATTGCAGGTTGTCAAAGCCAAGTCTGGATAGATATGCAAAAACAGCCAGATGGTAGCATTTGTTTTGCTGGTGATAGTGACGCGGCGATCGTGAAAGGGTTAGTTGCAATAGTCATTATTCTTTTTCAGGGGAAAACGGCTGAGCAGATCTTGTCAGTAGATGTCAAATCATTTTTCGCTCAACTTGCTTTGGAGCAGCATTTGACGCCGTCGCGTACTCAGGGCCTTAATGCGATGATCCGGACAATCCTTTCCCGAGCAACACAGCTACAATAATTATCTCGCGGGGAATACTATTTCCCTGCTTGTTTTTTTGAACTGTTCTGAGCAGCCATCCCTTGTATTCATGATTAACTCTTCGATTTAGCTTAACTCATTGTTTCATCAATGATATAACGATTACTACTTACAAAATATTCAACGGGTATTAAAGATAAGCAATATAGTTGCTATTATGTACATCTTGAATGAGAAGCGATGTCTATCCGCTTCGAATCGTCGAGTTGTGGCTAAGCTCCATTTGAATTTCTCGTGGCTGCTTTTTTGCTGCCTAGCTACCCCTCAAGTTATTAGAGCATAGTTTGGTATTCCCTGGAGTCGGTATGAAGAAAGCGTTAACTGTGGCAAGTTTGTTTGTGGCAAGTGTATTGCTATCGCCAGTACAAGCGAAGGATTATCCATTACCAGATAGCAATACGCGCCTTATCGGGGAAAATACACACTATGTTGTACCCAATGATGGTCGTTCATTAGAAATGATTGCCAGCGAATATCAAATTGGTTTACTGGCGATGCTAGAAGCGAACCCCGGTACGGATCCTTATTTACCCGAAGCTGGCAAAGAGTTGATTATTCCGACGCAAATGTTATTGCCAGCAACACCTCGGACGGGGATTATTATTAACCTCGCCGAATTAAGACTGTATTACTATCCTGAAGGTAGTAAAGAAGTGGTGGTCTATCCTATCGGAATTGGTCAATTAGGGCGTGATACACCGGAAATGGTGACATCTGTGAGCCAATCCATTAAAGATCCCACATGGACGCCAACGGCGAATATTCGTAAAAATTATGCCAAAGAAGGGATCACTTTGCCTGCGGTGGTACCCGCAGGGCCAGACAACCCAATGGGGCTTTACGCGTTACGTTTAGCATATGGCAGAGGTGAATATTTAATTCACGGCACGAATGCTGATTTTGGTATTGGTATGCGTGTTAGCTCAGGCTGTATTCGTCTACGCCCAGATGATATTGAAGCTCTGTTTAAAACGGTTCCTAAAGGAACGCGAGTGCAAGTGATCAATCAACCGGTTAAATATTCAAAAGAAGCCGATGGTAGCTATTACATCGAAGTACACCAACCTCTTTCCAAGAAAGCCTCAGATGATCCACAAACAATGCCGATACCGCTCTCTGATGATTTTAAACGTTTCCTTGAAAATGAAGAGATTGATAAAGCATTAGTGGAAAAAGAGCTGGCAAGGCGTTCAGGGTTGCCTGTGAGGGTTAACAAGGAGCAGGGGGTTGAAAGGCAATATGAACCGGAGTACAGCGTGAGTGGCAGTCAAACGGATGAAGTCATCAATGAACAGGGTAAATATCCAGCGTTGAATCCGATTGATGAATTTACTATTTCACAGCCTCAACCTGTCTATCAGGGATCTGAAAACGAATAACAGGTAAAAAATAAGGGCCTAATATCTAGGCCCTCTACATATAAGATTATGCGGTATAAAACAGTAGACTGTTATACCGTTGCTAATTCAAACTTACTTTTTGTAAGAACGAACTTGGTTATCAAGACGTTGGTTAGCACGAGCTGCTTCTTGTTGTGCAGCTTGAACTTCAGCGCGAATAGTCTGGACATCGTTGCTCAGTTGATCAACTTTACCATTCAGAGTTTGCACGTCTGAAGAGAGTTTTTGCACTTCAGTGCTGTTAGAACAACCCGCCAGTAATGCTGAAGCTAGAACGATAGAGCCCAGAACAATTTTAGTACGAATCATTATTTTACCCTCTAGATAGATTTATCTTGAAAATACCAAAGTAAGCGACCAGTAAAATAGATATCAGATTGTTTCTACATCTACTTATTCCATATGAACAACGCAATGCGTTCAGGAATGGTACTTACTTTTTCTTATGCTAGTACTTAATTTCCAGTTTTGCTAGAAATACTTTTAGCCAGACAGTAGGAAAAATAAGAAAAAATGTATTCTCAACTCTCAAGGCTATTATTCAATCAAATCAAACTCTCTTTGAGATATTAGTCTAATATAGCAAATGAATAATAGATTGCAATAACGCCATAAATCAAAATATTCTCTACCGGAAGCATTTTATGTTAAAACAAAACATCCTACCTTATTCGACTAATAGTATAAGTGTTGGATGAGCGAAAATGGCAACCATTTATTGTGCTCAGGCAGAATGACAAACATTCATTTATTGAAACATGACTTAAAAAAACAAAAACGGGAAAAACAAAGTTCTCCCCGTTTTAATTACGCCCTAAATGATGTCTTAAGACGTTATGGATTTTAAGCTATTGCTAATTACAGCACGTGTACGGAAGATGTATTGGTTGTTCCGCTTGGAACTAATGCACCAGATACCATCACAATAGCATCACCTTCTTTCGCCAAGCCGCTATTTAAAGCTGCACGTTTACCTTCGCGGTAAAAATCATCTGTTGATGTGAAACCACCAACCATCATTGGTACTACACCTTTTACCAATAACAACTGACGAGCGGTTTCTTCGTTAGTGGTTAGCGCTAAAATAGGCGCGGTAGGGAAGTATTTACGGACTGATTTGGCTGATTTACCGCCGAAAGTAGCAACGACAATCAGTGGAACGTCTAACTTCTCAGACATCTCAACGGCGCCACGGCAAACCGCTTCGGTGACACGTAGGCGTTGGCCTGGTTTTTGGTTATCAATACGGGTTGGCATGATGCGATCTGTGCGCTCACAAATCGTTGCCATGATAGTAACGGCTTCAACAGGGTATTTGCCTTTAGCACTTTCACCTGAAAGCATCACAGCATCCGTACCATCAAGGATGGCGTTTGCCACGTCGCCTGCCTCAGCGCGAGTAGGGCGTGGGTTTTTGATCATTGAATCTAACATTTGCGTTGCGGTGATCACGACTTTACGTGCAGCAATACATTTCTCAATCATCATTTTTTGGGCGAAAATAACTTCTTCTACAGGGATCTCAACACCCAAGTCACCACGGGCAACCATGATACCATCAGACGCTTCTAGGATATCATCAAAGTTATTCAAACCTTCTTGGTTTTCAATTTTTGAGATGATCTGAATATTTTCGCCACCGTGTTTTTTCAGGTGAGCACGGATTTCTTCCACATCAGAACGTTTACGGATAAACGACGCGGCGACAAAATCGACGCCTTGCTCACAACCAAAAATCAGGTCTTCTTTATCTTTTTCAGCGAGAGCAGGTAAACCAATAGAGACGCCGGGTAGGTTAACGCCTTTTTTCTCACCTAAATCACCATTATTCAAGACTTCACAGATCACTTCTGTCGCGGTGACATCTTTCACTTTCATGCCAATTAAACCGTCGTCGACTAAAACGGTATCACCCGCGTTAAGATCTGCGGTCAAACCGGCATAAGTTACAGCAACTCTGTCTTTATTACCGATAACTGAGGTATCTGTAGTGAATGTAAAAGTTTGACCAGCAACGAGAGAAACATCGTTACCGCCCTCAAGTTTCATGGTGCGGATTTCAGGCCCTTTAGTATCAAGCAGGATAGCGGCTTGTTTGCCAGTTCTCGCACAGACTGCACGTAGATTTTTGATACGTTGACCATGCTCTTCATAGTCGCCGTGAGAGAAGTTGAGACGCATGACATTCATGCCTGCATCAAGAAGTTGGTTCAATTTTTCTTCTGATTCGGTTTTTGGACCGATGGTACAAACAATTTTCGTTTTTTTCATGGCAGTCTATCTAAAGGTTATAAAGGAAATCGGTATTGTCGTCGATTCATGAATACGTTTTGTTGCGCAACGCATTGTATTAAGAATAGGCGACAGTCTGGTGTTCAATGCAATTATGTTGTGGATTAGATCACATTTTTTATGCTAATTATTATGATTGTAACCTAATGCACTAAAGCTAACTTACTGATTTATTTTTGATGAAACCTTTCAGCTTGTGCGATTATTATAGACAACAAAAAACTGTGAGACAAATCAAATTTTGCAAAATTGAGTGAAGAGATATTTCAGATCAAAATAATTGAAGATTTTATCGGTGCTGTTGCGCAACACGAGAAGGTGGTCACAAAAACGGTGGAGCAGATAAGAAAACAAGGGAGAAACAGTGAATAACATCGTTGAATGGTGCGTCCGAGTAGACTCGAACTACCGACCCCCACCATGTCAAGGTGGTGCTCTAACCAACTGAGCTACGGACGCGTTGTAATATCATTGACGTTGTGAAATGGTGCGTCCGAGTAGACTCGAACTACCGACCCCCACCATGTCAAGGTGGTGCTCTAACCAACTGAGCTACGGACGCATTGCAATTTCATTGACGTTTTTGAAATGGTGCGTCCGAGTAGACTCGAACTACCGACCCCCACCATGTCAAGGTGGTGCTCTAACCAACTGAGCTACGGACGCGTTTCAAAACTGTCAGGGTGACAACGGGAACGAATATTAACGTCCTACCGCCGTTCTGGCAAGGGGAAAATGTATTTTCGTGATAGTTTGCTCGTATTTACAGCGACTAAAGCAAAAATACATTCCCCAATCGAATAATTTGCTTGTTATTCCATCAATTAGCGCGTTGAACGAAGTAAAACAACGCTATCAGGTTGCCTATGGATCCACCAAATACGGGTGGCCATACCCACGGCAGCCGCACTTAGACCCACAATAAATCCGATCCAAAAGCCTTTAGGCCCCATCGCAGGGAAGATAAAGTCAGTTAATGCGAGTACATAACCCACAGGTAACCCTAAAATCCAGTAAGCGGTAAAGGTAATAAAGAAGATAGAACGCGTATCTTTATAGCCGCGTAAAATACCTGCACCGATGACCTGCACCGAATCTGAAAGCTGGTAAATCGCTGCAAATAGCATGAGGCTTGAAGCGAGAACAACTACTTCAGGGCTTTTGTTATACATTAACGCAATAGGTTCACGTAAGGTTGCCGTCAGGATCGCGGTACAGCATGCGACTAATAAGCCAACTGCCAAACTGGTATAAGAAGAGACTTTCGCTGCTTCAGTCGATTGTTGTCCAAGGTTATAACCCACACGGATAGTGGCAGCGATACCCAATGACAATGGGAACATAAACATGACCGAGCTGAAGTTTAATGCAACTTGGTGTCCTGCAACCGCCACGACACCCAGCGGCGCAACCAGCAATGCGACGATGGCAAATAGTGTCACTTCAAAAAATAACGCTAACCCAATAGGTGCACCTAAAACAAAAATACGTTTCATAATAAGTGGGTTAGGGGAAGCAAAGGGTTGTGTCGCCTTAATATCGCGTTGTGAGCCCGCTCTTTTTACGTACCAACGCATCATAATGCACATTACCCAGTAGACTGATGCAGTTGCGACACCACAACCCACACCACCTAATGCAGGCGCACCAAAATGCCCATAAATAAAGATATAGTTAATGGGAATGTTGACCATCAAGCCGAGAAAACCAATCACCATGCCTGGTTTGGTTTTGGATAGACCTTCACATTGGCTACGAAAGACCTGATAAAATAGATAGCCGGGCGCACCCCACATAATCGCATGTAAGAAACGGACAGACTTATCTGCTAGCTCTTCATTAATATGCGGCATGTTACCAATAATTAACTTACTATTATAAAGTAAAAAGATCACACCCAGTGAAAGGAAGAACGCTAGCCATAGCCCTTGCTGAATTTGATTACCAATTAACTGACGGCGACCAGAACCATTCATCTGTGCGACGATAGGTGTCAGTGCCATTAATAACCCCTGACCAAAAAGAATAGCTGGCAGCCAGATAGAAAATCCAACTGCAACTGCTGACATCTCGGTTTCACTGACACTACCTGCCATCACGGTATCCACAAAACCCATCGCCGTTTGTGAAAATTGAGCAAGAATGATCGGAATGCCGAGAGCGAGCAAGCTACGCGCTTCTGTAAAATATTTCTGCACGCATACACCTTTAGAGTAATAAATACTGATTAATAGAATATAGAGAAAGAAATGCTAATGATTTTTGATAAATCAAATAGTTAATAGCAACTTTATATTTTAACTCTTTTGATAACTTAAGCCAATGATCTGTTGTTCTTAATATGAAAGAAAGTTGTGTATGGAGCGGCATGATAATGTTACACAAATTCACACATAGGTTGAGCCAAACCACTCAAATTAGATAGATCTCTAAGAATGTTTAGGTAAACTGAGACTATCAATTCATAGCACTGAGAATCATTATGTTTACAGGTATCGTTCAGGGGACTGCCCCAATTGTTGAGGTTACAGAGAGAGCTAACTTTCGTACCCATGTGATGAAATTTACACCAGAACTGCTTGTCGGCTTAGAGACCGGCGCTTCCGTAGCGCATAATGGTTGTTGCCTAACAGTAACAAAAATAGATGGCGAATATGTTAGCTTTGATTTAATCAAGGAAACACTCAGGCTAACCAACCTAGGTGAATTGAAGGTTGGTGATGTTGTTAACATTGAAAGAGCTGCAAAGTATGGTGATGAGATAGGCGGCCATGTGGTATCAGGCCACATTGTGACGACCGCAGAGATCAGTAAAATCTTCACATCAGAAGATAATCATCAAATTTGGTTGTCTATCTATGACAAAGCATTGATGAAATATATTTTACACAAGGGGTTTGTTGCGATTGATGGGATCAGTCTCACTGTCGGTGACGTAATCAATAACCGTTTTTGTGTACATCTGATCCCTGAAACCTTAGCAAGAACCACATTAGGTTTGAAACGGCTGGGGGATAAAGTGAACATTGAAATAGACCCACAAACTCAAGCGATAGTTGATACAGTCGAACGAGTTTTATTGCAGAAAGAGCAGGAAAAAAAAGCTCAAGAAGCGATTACACAGGCAAGCGATAACTAAATGTAACCCTTTGTATGAGGGAAACTGAAAATGCTATAGCACCGAGGAGTTAGCTGGTGTTATAGCATTAAAAGTCTGATAAGTTTTACTATCTTAAGGGCTTAAGGGGAAATCCCTTGTATTTGCACTTTTGTTGGGTTTTTTAGTACCAAGTATTAATTTGCGCCACTATGCTTTTTCGCTAAAATTAATAGAAATGCTAGCATTATCACGTTCAATTGCTTCAACGAGCCGTTTAAAATGCGCTGACTTTTTATGCATTTCAAGCGCATCGGTACTTTCCCATTCTTCAAAAACGATGTAACCATCCTCTTTAGTGATAAGGTCATATTTAATGCATCCTTGCTCACGACGACTTAGCTTAGCTAAATTTTTGATTATGTCTTTGGTTAAAAATCCATTCTTATTTTCTGTTGTGATTTGTGCATATACAACAATACTCATTCCGTTCTCCTTATGTGTATCGAGAACTATCTTAAAGGGAACTTGGCTTTTGTATTGTAAAAAAACGAATAATGAGACTTCAAAAAAGCAGACGGCGTCATCGTGAAATAACGCTTAAAATCACGATAGAAATGGGACTGATCATAATAGCCTGTTTCTAGCCAGCGATAGGTATCTTGCTCGGCAAGCATTGCCTTAAGTAGTTGTTCTAGACGGCAATTTATCTGATATCTTTTAGGGGTAATGCCATATTCTTTTAAAAATTCTTTTTGTATAAAACGTGCGCTGTATCCCATTTCATCAGCAATATCATTAATCTTTTTGGTTGGATTTCGGTAGAGGATCGCCAATATATCATCCACTAATTGATGCTGTTTTGAGACTTTCGTCGCATTAAAACAATCAAGTAGTCCTTTAAAGGATGATTTCGATAACTCTTTATACCAAGGATCCTGCCATATATCGGCTAACGCGGTCGGTATATCGGTATAAGTTAAGATGCGTTTAGGTAATAAAAAACGCACGGCATCATGGCGTACACGCAATACCATGAGCTTCCCATGATTAGGCTCTGCGGTAAAAGTGTCGATACGCGGAATAACAAGCTGATATTTGTTGACTTGTTGATGGTGATCAGTAGACAGACGTAACGCTTTGGTAGAAACCCAAATTTCTGCGCCAGTACCAGGAAAAATTTTAATCGGTGTTGTAAATTTCTTGATAATTAGAATCGAACTGATAAAACCATTCAATTCCGTTGGCGGATAATACTGTTTGAGCATAATTCCTACATAGCGAGTTGTTCGAATCACTTATAATAACGTTTTTTAGTCGAAAGACTAATTAAAATAATATTTATGCATTATTAAAGGCTCTATAAAGAGATTCATCTCAATAATAGAGCCTTTATAAGAAGGAATATTCCGTAATTGTGTTACCGAGGAACTCTAATGCCTCCGCTAACGCCGTTCGGACTCCAGAGGATTTGCCACAACTGAATATCTCTTGCTCGGAAAGCGCCAGCACAAGAGTTTAAGTAATAGGTAAACATACGTTTAAAGCGAGGAGTATAATTATTACTTAGTTCTGACCAACTATTTAAGAAGCGTTCATACCAAGCCATTAACGTTTTATCGTAATCAGCCCCAAAATTGTGCCAATCTTCCATGATAAATTTACCTTCACTTGAGTTCCCAATATTTTGAATAGAGGGTAATACGCCATTTGGGAAAATATATTTACCAATCCACGAGTCCACATTGACTTTATTTTTGTTAGAGCCAATTGTGTGTAACAAAAATAAGCCATCGTCTTTAATATTCCTACGTGCCACATCGAAATAGGTTGCGTAGTTTTTAGGGCCAACGTGTTCAAACATGCCGACAGAGACGATGCGATCAAATTTATCATTTAACTCACGGTAATCTTGCAAAATGATATTAACGTCTAAGCCTTTACAGCGCTCTTGTGCGAGTTTTTGTTGCTCTTTAGAGATAGTGACCCCTGTAACAGAGGCGCCATAATGGCGAGCGGCATAGGCGCTTAAGCCTCCCCAGCCACAACCAATATCTAAAAGGCGCATACCCGGCTCTATTTGCAGTTTGCGACAAATTAGATCCAATTTATTAATTTGTGCCTGTTCAAGTGATGTCGCATCATGCCAATAACCGCAAGAATATTGCATATAAGGGTCAAGCATTAGGGTAAAAAGATCATTACCCAAATCATAGTGCTCTTCTCCTACAATCCAAGACCGTTTTTGGGTTTGCAGGTTTCTTAGGCGCGCCATAGCGACTTTCATGATATCGGTAAGGTTATTCGGCAGCTTAGTGTCGAGTTTCGCTTGCAATACTTTATAGAAAAATATATCTAAGCGCTCACAGTCCCACCAGCCGTCCATATAACTCTCGCCAAGACCGAGAGACCCTTTTTGTAAAACCCTTTTATAAAAATCGGTATTATGTATTTGAATATCGAAAGGGCGAGAGCCGTTTATTTCTATGCCTGCTTGGTTTAATAAAGACTCTGCGATCCTTTGCCAATTCGAAACTTTCGCTTTAGTTTCATCTACACAAGTGCTCATATGCTCTCCAACTTGAGATGAAGGTTTTTGAGATAGAATTTCAGTTTGCTGAAAGTGTAGGGTTGCGAAGAATAGCTTCACAAAGACAGGAGCGCATTTATACCGTCGCGCCCTGAGTTTAAACCATCAATATTTATTAACTCAAAAATCACTTCGGACTAAGTATTATCCGAGTATAGAAGCGATAGTTTTATTTAACAATGGCGAAAAATGTCACTTTAGCCAGAAAAGTAGAATTTGAAAGTAAATATACAGAATTGGAATGTCAAATAAAGAGTGGATGATTTTAAAAAGACGACTTAATTAGGTTTTTTATTCCAAATCAGCCACTACAGAGTAGTGGCTGATAGCAAAATTAGTTATTGAGGCTGATATTCTGCATTTTTCCGTGATGATTCAGTGCAATCTTTTGTATTTTGAACAAAATAACCAATAATCATTGGTAATATTGTTATTGCCATGACACCTGTTGTGGATAGTAGCGGATCAAAAGGTAATGCGGAAACTAATATACTGGCGACAAAACACAATCCCAGTTGTAAGGTATTTTGCAATGCGGCAGCTTTACCACTTGCCTGAGGGTAGGCATTCAGCGCTTTTGAAACTGCAATTGGGTAAGAAGCACCGTTCATTGCTGCCATAAAACAAAAGGGGATTAAGATCATGGTTAGGCTTGGTGTGGTATAAATTGCCATTACAAACAGAATTGACATACTCACAGCATAGCCGATCAATAATAATGGAAATAAGATTTCAGCACGGACTTTGATTAATAAAAAACGACATCCATAACCACCAATAATAAAGGCAAGAGTTTGAGGAATATAACTCAGACCAATATCTGCTGGGTCAAAACCCATATTTCTTAAAATAAAAGGTGACCCCGTTAACCAAGCAAAGAAACCGGCACTACAGGATGCGTAAACCAAAACGTTACCACTGTATATACGTGAGCTGAGTAATTTTAAAAATGAAACGGACTCTTTTCCTGATGTACTACTAATGATCTCTTTTGGGGCAACATTTTTTAATAAAAATGTCGGAAGTAATAATAAAACCCCAACGGCCATTAAAACAACAAAGATAATTTCCCAATCATAATGCTCAAGCACCCATGCACCCAATAAAGGCGCCAAAGCAGGAGAAAGAGCAACTAGGGGCATAATGGTCGCAAACACTTTTTGCGTACTAGAGGAGTCATAACGGTCGATAACTAGAGCTTGCCAAAGAACGGCTGCACTACAGACGCCAATTGCCTGTAAAAAACGTAAGATAAGCAGTTGTGTTGCACTGGTGACCCATAACATCCCTAAACAACTTAAAATAAAGAGTGACAAACCGGCAATGAGGATCGGTTTACGACCTAGCTTATCCGATAAAGGCCCCCATAGCAGTTGAGCAAGGGCAAATCCCCCTAAGAAGATACTTAGAGAAGCACTAATTGCGCCTTCAGAAGTATTTAATGCAGTTTGCATTGACCCAAATGCGGGAAGATACATATCAATAGCTAAGAACCCTAGCATACTCAACCCAGCAAGGTAGAACATAAAGCCTGGGGAGTTTTTTGTCGCTGTATTTGTCATGGCAGATTACTTATCTAAAATTTACAAAATTGTTAATAGATACCCTATTGTATAGGTTGTATTTTTACATTGTGAAACGGTAATATTTGGAATGTGCTATCAAAATTTTTGAAAGGTATCGTTATGTGGTCAGCTCATTCCTTAGAAGTGATTGATGCAGTTGCAAGAACTGGGAGTTTTAGTGGTGCAGCAGAGGAGCTTCACCGAGTGCCTTCTGCGATTAGCTATACGGTCAAGCAAGTCGAGGAATGGCTTGCAGTACCGATATTTGAGCGCCGTCACCGCGATGTTGTTTTAACAGAGGCTGGGGAAATATTTATCAAGCAAAGTCGATCTGTTATCAAAAAAATGACACAGACACGCCACCAGTGTCAGCAAGCCGCAAATGGCTGGCGAGGGCAGTTTAGTATTGCGGTTGACTGCATAGTGAAACCTCAACGAACGGAGCAATTGATCCTCGATTTCTATCGCCACTTCCCAGACATTGAGTTGTATATCCATCCTGAAGTTTTTAACGGTGTTTGGGATGCGCTTGCGGATGGGCGTGTCGATGTGGCTATTGGTGCAACACGCGCCTCACCGATCGGCGAACGCTATAGTTTTCGCGATATGGGGTTTATGTCATGGTTATGTGTTGCCAGTCCTAACCACCCATTAGCGCAGTTAAAGGGAGGATTAACGGATGACCAAATGCGTGAATACCCAAGTCTGTGCCTTGAAGATACATCAAGGAACCTACCCAAACGCGATACATGGGCACTAGATAACCAGCGGCGTTTAGTCGTGCCATTTTGGGAAAATGGAATGGCGTGTTTAGTGAATGGGTTATGTGTTGGGATGGTACCTGAACACCGCGGAGCGCCATTTTGTGAAGCTGGAAAGCTTGTGCCATTACAATTAACACAGCCGTTTCCGCCAAGCCCATGTTGTTTAACTTGGGTTGAAAAAAATACCTCACCGGCGTTGAGTTGGTTACTTGAATACTTAGGAGACAGTGAAACACTCAACGCCGAATGGCTAGCTCCTTAATTAGCGGCGGTAATCGATGAACGGACCATCAGCCACTGAGCGCCGTTCAACTAAACGTGGATGCACTTCGATTGTTTGTGCATCTTCACGTTTATTCACTATGCGATCTAGCAACATAGCGAATGCCATTTGGCCTAAGCGTTCTTTAGGTTGATGTATTGTGGTTAACGCAGGAGTGAAATAACGTGCATTGCGCACATTATCATAACCTATAATGGAAATATCTTGAGGAACCCGTAGCCCCATTTCGTCAGCGGCACAAATGGCGCCCATCGCCATGATGTCACCACCACAGAATACGGCAGTGGGTTTTTGCTTATTACTCAAAATTTGCATCATGGCTTTATAGCCTGACTCAGGTTCAAAGTCGCCTTGAACAATCCATTCGTCACGTAAAGTGACCTTCGCCTCTTCCATGGCCTTTTTAAAGCCAGTGAGCCGCCCAATCCCTGTATTTCTTTCCAAAGAGCCGGGGATCACCGCAATATCGCGATGGCCTCGGTCAATTAAGTAACGACCCGCGAGATAGCCGCCATGGAATGAATTATCAATGATACTGTCAGTAAAGTCACCGCGTGATGTTCCCCAATCCATAACGACCATTGGGATGTTACGGTAATCTTCTAACATATTGATTAGTTTATCAGGATATTCAGAACACATGACGAGTAGGCCATCGACACGTTTTTGTGCCAGCATCTGTAAATAAGCTTGTTGTTTACCTAAGTTATTATGCGAATTACATAAAATTAGAGTATAGCCTTTCTCATAACAACTGTTTTCAACAGACTCAATGACTTCAGCAAAATAAGGTGCCTCACTCGATGTCGCGAGCAAGCCGATGGATTTTGTATGATTAACTTTCAAACTACGAGCAACGGCACTCGGCGAATAATTGAGTTCTTTTATTGCAGCCCAAACAGCAGCCTTAGTATCATCGGCTACAAAGCGTGTTTTGTTAATTACATGGGATACGGTTGTGGTGGAGACGCCAGCGCGCTTCGCCACATCTTTAATCGTTGCCATGGGGAAAAAAAACTCCTGACCAATAAGCGGTCTTGTCATGAATTCTTATTAAAAATTACCAGCATATTGAGGCATAGTACCTTAACTGGCAATAATTTAGCGATTTGTTATCGATTTTGTCTGATCTAGCGCAAAAACAAAAGAAATAATTGATGTTATAACCTGTGATATAGACACTGGTTTTTATAAATCGTCATGTCATACTTATTTAACCATGTTAAAGTTATGGTTATGTTGCTGGTTAACTGTTCGTTTGATGAGAGGAACTCATGGATACAGATTTTAAATTTGGATTATTAGCAGCGTTAGGTTCTTTGGCTGTGATCATTGCTTTTGCAGTACATATTTTCTAATTTTGCCTTTTAAATAAAGGTAGAATGAATAAGGGCGAGTGAATACTCGCCCTTATTGTTAGTGATAAAAATCAATTAAGCTAGATTTTCTTCAACAAATTTCCAATTAACCAGCGCCCAGAAATTTTCTAAATACTTAGGACGTGCATTGCGGTAGTCAATATAGTAGGCGTGCTCCCAAATATCGACAGTAAGAAGAGGTTTGTCATCACCAGAGATAGGGGTGCCAGCGTTAGAGGTATTTACAATCGCTAAGCTGCCATCAGTTTTTTTAACTAACCAAGTCCAACCAGCACCAAAGTTTTTGGTTGCTGCATCAGTGAACTGCTGTTTAAATTCAGCGAAAGAACCAAATGCTTTGTTAATCGCTTCTGCGACTTTACCTGTTGGTTCCCCGCCAGCGTTTGGCGCTAAGCAGTTCCAGTAGAAAGTGTGATTCCAAACTTGTGCCGCATTGTTAAAAATACCAGCATCTGAGGTTTTAATGATCTCTTCGAGTGATTTACCTTCGAAAGCAGTACCTTTGACTAAGTTATTCAGGTTAACAACATAGGTATTATGGTGTTTACCATAATGGTACTCGAGTGTTTCTTCCGAGATATAAGGTTCTAGAGCATTCTTAGCATAAGGTAGAGCGGGTAGTTCAAAAGACATTGCGTACTCCTTGTTTAGGTGTAAAACAACACATATGGGTGTAGTGCTCATAAAGTTGAGCGAATATTTTTATAGCCATGATCATGCTGTTAATGTGCATAAACTGAACATTTATGCGGCATGAACTATTATTTAATATATTAATAATAGCACGATATGGCTGCCTGATTGTAGGCTTAGTCATTATAGGGTTATCTTAACAAATCTTACTGATAAATACACCGTAAAATCATAGGGATATTATTTTATCAGCAGAGTTTCACCGTAACTGTAAACGGGGAGATGAACGTATGGCTTTTCAATAGCGGGTGGATGACTAACGTGTAGTTAGCTCATAACCGCCGTGGCTCTCCTGATTGTTCCCTAATACCAAATAAATTTGTGAGATAGGCTGATAGTTCAGTGAGACTGTTATTCGTTGGTTTTTTATCATTGCGGGAGAGTATGGTAGGAAAAGAGTGATACAGAGCAGGGAGCGTGCTGGGTAGTAGATTTATTTGACTTGAATCATAAATAAGTCACAATACAAGCAAACCAAAGGAGGGGCTTAACACCCCTCTTTTTCATTCGTAATCGCAGCTTAACTCATTGATGTATTAAGAGTGAAATGTAGTATTATGTAGTATGTTTTTTGTTCTGTATTTTTTATCTGATTGAAAAACAAGAAATATACTAATTATATTAATGTTAAGGAAGTAAAAATGACGACAATTGAAAGAATCGAACGCCAGATTAAAGAAAACCCAATCCTGCTGTATATGAAAGGCTCTCCTAAGCTTCCTAGCTGCGGTTTTTCTGCTCAGGCAGTTCAAGCGTTATCTGCTTGTGGTGAACGTTTCGCTTATGTCGATATCCTGCAAAATCCAGATATCCGTGCAGAGCTACCAAAATACGCAAATTGGCCAACATTTCCCCAATTATGGGTTGACGGTGAATTAGTAGGTGGTTGTGATATCATCATGGAAATGTATCAGCGTGGTGAATTACAGTCACTGATTAAAGAAACAGCAGACAAGTACCGTCCTGCTGATGAGACGAAAGCTGAGTAATCTCGTCATTAATGTATCTAAAAAGACCGTATTAAGCGTTTAGACTAATACGGTCTTTCTATTTCGGATACGGCTATTTTTTACTCTTGCTCCGCTGGTGGCCATCCACCGAGCTTTTTCCACTTATTAACTAACTCACAAAAAAGAAGAGCAGTGCGGTTTGTATCATACAAAGCGCCGTGAGCCTGCTTACCGTCGAAAGGGATCCCTGCTGCGACACAGGCCTTAGCTAAAATCGTTTGCCCAAAAACAAGGCCACTTAATGCAGCGGTATCAAAAGTCGCAAAAGGGTGGAAAGGGTTACGTTTTAAACCCGCACGTTCAGCGGCATTCATGACAAAGCTGTGGTCGAATGTGGCGTTGTGAGCCACAATGATAGCTCGATTACAATCGGTCGCTTTCATCCCTTTTCGTACCATTTTAAAAATGGCATGCAGTGCTTCATACTCACTAACAGCACCACGTAAAGGGTTAGTTGGGTCAATCCCCGTAAAAGCTAACGCAGCGGGTTCTAAATTAGCCCCTTCAAAGGGTTCAACATGAAAATGAAGTGTTTCATCAGGCGATAACCAGCCATCTTTATCCATTTTGAGCGTGATGGCGGCAATTTCAAGTAGACCATCCGTTTTGGCATTAAACCCACCAGTTTCTACATCAATGACAACAGGGTAATAGCCCCTGAAGCGGCTAACCAGTGCGTTAGGATTATTTTTATCAGACATTAGGCTTTCATTTTAGGTTTCCGGTTGTTGGTTATTATGCCAAAAACCGAAAAGTTTTGCAGATAAACTCACACTAGGCAGCATATGAACTGCCTAGTGACTTAAGAATCGAAATGAATTAATTACCGAGGCCTTTGCTAGCACTTTTGTTCTCAATTAGCTCGATTTTGTACCCATCAGGGTCTTCTACAAAAGCAATAATTGTACTACCACCTTTGACTGGGCCTGCTTCACGTGTCACATTTCCACCTGCACGGCGGATATCTTCACAGGTCTGAGCGACGTTATCGACACCGAGGGCAATATGACCATAAGCTGTGCCTAATTCGTAACTATCAACCCCCCAGTTATAGGTGAGCTCAATTACGGCACCTTCACTTTCGTCACTGTAACCCACGAATGCCAATGAATATTTATACTCAGGGTTTTCACTGGTACGCAGTAGACGCATACCGAGAACCTTCGTGTAAAAATCAATTGAACGCTGCATATCCGTCACACGTAACATGGTATGTAGTAAGCGCATAAGAGAACTCCCTTGAATTAACTAAATGAAACTGAATCGTTTTAACGACTAATATAACGTACCTATTATCTTTAACACAATGAAATAGGTTTATTTATTGTACAAATAATAGATATAATCGTATTAGTGGAGTATATCATTAATTGGTGTTTTTAGTTAGGTGATATCAGTATGGCAGAGCAACTCGAGTTTTTTGAAATTCAAAGCCCTTGTCGTGGGATTTGCCAAGCCAATGAGCAAGGTTATTGCCGTGGTTGCTTTCGCTCTAGGGAAGAACGTTTCGGATGGTTAAAATTTACCGATAGCCAAAAGCGTAATATCTTACGTTTATGTCGTCAGCGCTATATTCGTTCAATAGCCGTCAAAACTCAGCAAGATGACTCACCTTCACCTCAACAAGAGCTTTTTTAATTGTTATCAACGCACTCATCCCCCATCAATCTTTTTAATTAAAGTTTTTTAACGACTATTCGTTGAAGCGTAATTAAATTGAAATGAAATTAATAAAACATAGTTAATTACTTCATATATCCTTCAATTAAATTTTAGTTATTCAAAATAATAATCAAATAAGGACAAAGCTACCGAAAATGGCATGATTTTAAGATTAACTATATTTAATTGTTTTTAAAGGAGTAATCGGCAATTGTCTTTTTTATTGTTAATTGTAATTACTATAAGGGTTAAAATAGATAGATTCGAAAGAGGAGTAAGGCTATTCTTATTAACAAGATCATTGATAGTCTATGTGAGTAAATAAAACGATGTTTAATATATAAAATGAGTGGATTTAATGGGTGATTAAAATCACAAATCAAATGATTGACTATGACTATAAATAGGTATTTATCATGGTTTTTTCTAATAATTAGTTGTCATAGCAAGAAGGAGTGAATATATAATTTAAAGAATAATTTATGGGTTGTATATTTGTTGGGCAGAATAGTGTTATATAAGGAGGGAACATTGGAGTCACAAATAGGAGCTGATTTATCACGTGTTGTACGCATGTGGAGATCACTGATTGATCATCGTTTGAAACCACTTAAGCTAACGCAAACGCATTGGATTACGTTACATAATATTAGCCAGCTACCGCCGGAGCAGTCGCAAATTCAACTTGCAAAAGCGATTGGTATTGAGCAACCTTCATTAGTGAGAACGTTAGATCAGTTAGAGGAAAAAAAACTGATTTCTCGTCACACTTGTGCGAATGACCGTCGTGCAAAAAGAATAAAACTGACACCTGAGTCTGAGCCATTTATCAAAACAGTTGATGAGGTAATTGATAATACACGCAAAGAGATTTTAGGAAATATTACACAGGATGAACTGGGTCAGTTATCATTATTGTTACTGAAATTAGAGAAAAATATTTTACGATTACAAGGAGATTTATAATTAGTGAAATTATTAATGAGCTAAGTACATTATTAAACTTTAAATCATTATGACAAGATTAATTATCTATTTTATTGATAGAACTTTTCTTCTGATTTTTTCGCCTAATAAATTAGTATGGAACTAAATTATTGGCTTTATTTATTGTTTGATGATAAATCATTTTTATTTTAACTGATTTATAAGATAGAAGGGTGTTTAAAGTTTACTGCTGTTAACTTGAGTAGCAAGTGATACTTTTTAGATTAATTGTGTTTTGAGGAACAAATCAAACAGCGTAAAAATAATCATTGGAATTTAAGCAAACATTAATATTTGTCAGTTATTTACAGATGTTCAACGGTTTGTTGGTACTGCATAAGATGTCAAATCCAAAGTCCAATAAGGAAGTGAAACTGTAGATGTATGATGACTACACAACAATGGTTTAGGTAACCTTAAAATTAAGAAGATATGTTCACCGGTCAGAATTTTGCCGGTGAACATATACTAAGATTAACGTGGAGAAACAGTGACCGTGCCGCCACTATTTGCAATCATGACACGTTGGCCAGAACGGAAAACACTTGGATCTTGTTTTTGAACGACGACAATGTTTTTGCCGCTATCAAGACGGATCTCTAACTGTACACCTTGGCTTCTATTCAGCGCACCTTGGGCTTCTTGGCCTGCTAAACCACCCGCAATAGCCCCCGCAGCGGTTGCAAGCGTTTTACCAGAGCCGCCACCAATGGTGTTACCCAATAGGCCGCCTAGTACCGCACCACCAATTGCACCGATAACGTTTCCATCATCACCTGCTTGGATAGTAACAGGGCGAGCATTAAGCACAGTGCCGTAAGTCACAGTCTGTACTTGTTTCGCGTCTTTAGCTGAAATAGTATCACCAGAAAGTGTACTGGTATTGACACAGCCAGATAATACAGTGACTGCTACAACACCGACGAAAACTTTCTTAAGCATAATTACTCCTATGAGACTTGCTGTCTGTGGCACTAACATAGCATTGGATTGTTGTTTTAACCATAATCACAATATGAAGACGACCATTATGATGTAGGGCTAAAACGGGTATCAGACTACTGATTTTGTTTTAAACAAAGTGTAAACACTAGGTAAAATATCTCAAAGTAGGAAATATTTCATAAAGTAAGGCACACTTTGTTAAATGTTTCCATTAAATAAATTGACGATACAAATATCATTGTGTGTTAATTGCACAAAAATTGTTCTAATTACCCAATGACGACCCTTGTTTGCATTGATAAATACCTTAGCTTGTTAATTATACTATAACTTATAATTGGCTAGGTAGATATTCGAGCGCCCAAATAACCTTATTGTCGATATTTTAAACGTAAAATCGCTAGGATCCGTGTACTGACTTTTTTTCTGCGAGTCAGCCCGAGAAATTACAATGTGTGGTTGACAAACTCCCTCATCAAAGCACAATCTTTTGAAGCTTAAATTCACAAAGCGTTATGCAACCTAAAGGAACAATAATGATAAAGTCAGGTCGTTATATAGGGATTATGTCAGGAACCAGCTTAGATGGGGTTGATGTTGTTCTTGCAGCGATTAGCGATAAATTTGTTGCTGAGCAATTAAGCATTAGTGTTGCGTTTCCTGTGGAGCTAAAAAAAAGAATTCTTAATATTTGCCAAGGCCAAGAAACCACATTATCTGAAATAGGAAAAATTGACCGTGAATTAGGGTCACTTTATGCCGATGCTGTGAATCAATTATTGGCGAAAGCCGGCATTCCCGCAAAAGATATCATTGCAATTGGTTGTCATGGGCAAACCGTCTGGCATGAACCCGATGGCCCGCAACCTTTTACCACACAACTGGGCGATAACAATAGAGTTGCCGCATTAACAGGCATTACGACGGTGGGGGATTTTAGGCGTCGCGATATGGCCTATGGTGGACAGGGGGCTCCATTAGTACCTGCATTCCACTTGGCAGTATTAGGCCATGCAATAGAAAAAAGAATTATATTAAATATTGGTGGCATATCGAACATTACCGCTTTACTGCCGGGGGCTTATGTCAAAGGTTACGATACCGGGCCTGGTAATATGTTGATGGACACATGGATATGGCGTCATAAACAGTGTGCATACGATGAAAATGGTCATTGGGCGAGTACAGGTACGGTACATCAACCTTTGCTCAAGGCGATGTTACGTGATCCGTACTTCCGGCGGTCGGCACCAAAAAGCACAGGGCGTGAATATTTTAATATGCAATGGTTAGATAAGCACTTATCTGACTTTCCTGATATTTTGCCTCAAGATGTGCAAGCGACTTTATGTGAATTAACCGCCGCGTCAATTGCCGAGCAGATTTTACTGTGTGGCGGCTGTGAACGTTTAATTGTTTGTGGGGGTGGTGCAAAAAATAGCTTTTTGATGCAGCGCCTAGCGGCTTTGCTTCCGGGGACAGAGGTGGGGCCAAGTGATAAATATGGTTTAAGCGGTGATGATATGGAAGCATTAGCTTTCGCATGGCTGGCTGCTCGAACTATGGCTAATTTGCCGGGGAATCTTGCATCCGTGACAGGCGCTGAACGTGAAACGGTGTTAGGTGCGATTTATCCCGCGAATATCGATGAAAAATAATTGCGTTAAGGAAATAAGTAAACGATGAATGACGCACAAAATTTAGAGTTAGCAGCATTACGCCGTGAATACACGAAAGGTGGTTTAAGGCGATCTGACTTAACGGCTGACCCACTAGATCTGTTTGAGAAGTGGTTAAAACAGGCCTGTGAAGCGAATTTAAGTGACCCTACTGCAATGTGTGTTGCGACTGTTGATGAAACAGGTCAGCCGTATCAACGTATTGTTTTGTTAAAGCACTTCGATGAAAAAGGGTTGGTCTTTTATACCAACATGGGGAGCCGAAAAGCGCAGCATTTAGGAAAAAACAATAAAGTCAGCTTACATTTCCCATGGTATCCACTTGAGCGCCAAGTGAGTTTTTTAGGGGTGGCAGAGCGTTTAAACCCTATTGAGGTCGTCAAGTATTTCCATAGTCGTCCAAAAGATAGCCAGATTGCGGCTTGGGCATCTCAGCAATCATCCAGAATTTCAGCGCGTAGCATTTTGGAAGGTAAATTTTTAGAACTAAAACAAAAGTTCCAAAATGGCGAAGTGCCACTACCGAGTTTTTGGGGTGGTTTCCGTGTGGTATTCAATAGTGTTGAGTTCTGGCAAGGGGGAGCCAACCGGTTACATGACCGTTTTATTTATCAGCGAGACGGGGATGGCTGGAAAATTGATAGATTAGCGCCGTAATTAAATGTTTTTTAGCTGGCACTTCACAGCTAGGCGCTTTATGCTATAGGTTCGTTTACGAAAACTGACAAGCGACACCTACGAGATTGGGTAATCACTCCCCAGCTCGAGGTCATTTTACTAAAAATAGATAGACAAAATTCAACTGATGGAGTCATTGATGTCTAGCAATAACCTGATTAAACAATTGCAAGAGCGGGGCCTCGTTGCCCAGGTAACGGATGAGGATGCGTTAGCAGAGAGACTGGCGCAAGGCCCTATCTCTCTCTATTGCGGCTTCGACCCTACCGCCGACAGCTTGCACTTGGGACATCTGGTTCCCTTGCTGTGTTTAAAACGATTCCAACTAGCCGGGCACAAGCCTGTGGCGTTGGTCGGTGGCGCGACGGGTCTGATTGGCGATCCGAGTTTTAAAGCCTCTGAGCGTAAATTAAATACCGCAGAGACCGTCCAAGAATGGGTAGAAAAAATCCGTAATCAAGTATCGCCTTTCCTAAGTTTTGATTGTGGCGATAACAGCGCTAAATTAGCCAACAACTACGATTGGTTTGGTAAAATGGATGTGCTGACTTTCTTACGTGATATTGGTAAACACTTTTCTGTTAACCAAATGATCAACAAAGAAGCGGTAAAACAACGCCTAAATCGTGATGATGTGGGGATCTCTTTCACTGAGTTTGCTTATAACCTGCTGCAAGGTTATGACTTCGCAAACCTCAATAAAGAGCATGGTGTTGAGTTACAAATTGGTGGTTCTGACCAGTGGGGTAACATTACTTCGGGTATTGATTTGACTCGCCGTTTAAATCAAAACCAAGTATTCGGTATGACTGTACCGTTAATCACCAAATCAGATGGTACTAAATTCGGTAAAACTGAAGGTGGTGCAGTCTGGCTTGATCCTAAGAAAACCAGTCCATACAAATTCTACCAATTCTGGATCAATACGGCTGATGCTGACGTCTATCGCTTCTTAAAATTCTTTACCTTCATGGAATTAAGCGAAATTGATGCACTTGAAGAAGAAGATAAAAACAGCGGTAAAGCGCCACGTGCACAATATGTTTTAGCTGAAAATGTAACTCGACTGGTACATGGTGAAGAAGGTTTAGCCGCGGCGCGTCGTATTACTGAAAGCCTTTTCTCTGGTGCAGTGTCTGATTTGACCGAAGCAGATTTTGAACAACTGGCTCAAGATGGTATGCCATGCATTACACTTGAAAATGGTGCTGACTTACAGCAAGCGCTTGTTGATTCAGAGTTAACGCCTTCACGCGGTCAGGCAAGAACAGCAATTAGTTCAAATGCGGTGGCAGTTAACGGTCAAAAACAGACCGATCCAATGTATGTGTTCAGTGATTCTGATCGCCTGTTTGGGCGTTTCACACTGATCCGTCGTGGTAAGAAAAACGACTGCTTAATCAACTGGAAATAACGCTGACGAACCTTTGTCCTACTAGCCCGAGAAGTTCTCGGGCTATTTGTATTCATCATATTTTTCAGATGGCATGATTGACTAAATATATTGAGTTACTGTGAACATACCTGTTTCTATGAACGTTAGTATTGCCTCATTGGTTGGTCACATCTATTTGGAATTATTTTGAATCTATATACGCAATGGTGAATCACTGATTTCGCTTCATTCGATTTAACAATTCCTTGGGTCTTCCATGAAAAGTGTTCTCTCAATTCAATCCCATGTTGTTTTCGGTCATGCAGGAAACAGTGCGGCTGTCTTTCCTATGTGCCGTATGGGCGTCGATGTATGGCCACTCAACACCGTACAATTTTCCAATCATACGCAGTACCCGCAATGGACGGGCACAGTTTTTCCCGCTCAACATTTAACAGAGATTGTTAGCGGCTTAGCTAAAATTCATAAATTAGACATTTGTGATGCCGTCTTAAGCGGTTATATCGGCTCTGCTGAGCAAGGCAATGATATTCTTGCGATTGTCAAACAAGTCAAAGCAGCAAATCCACAGGCGCTCTATTTTTGTGATCCGGTAATGGGGCATCCAGAGAAAGGATGTATCGTTGCTCCAGGAGTCGCTGAGTTTTTATGTCAACAAGCCTTACAAGCTAGTGACATCATCGCACCTAACCTACTTGAGTTAGAAACACTGTCAGGAAAAACCATTGCAACGGTAGAGCAAGCTGTGGAAGCAGCACGTCAATTATGTTGCAAAGGGCCTAAAATTGTTCTAGTCAAACATCTAAGTCGAGCGGGCTACAGAGCCGATCGTTTTGAAATGATTTTAGTCACCGCAGAGCATAGCTGGCATGTGAGCCGACCTTTGGTTGATTTTGGTGAAAAGCAGCCGGTAGGAGTGGGGGATTTGACGAGTGGTTTGATGCTGGTGAATTTATTAAAAGGTGAAAGTTTGCCTAAAGCTTTAGAGCACGTTGCTGCCGCTGTTTATGAGGTGATGTTACAAACCAAAGTAATGGGTGAGTATGAGCTTCAATTAGTTGCGGCGCAGGATAAGATGGTTACACCAGAACATAAATTCTGTGCAACCGCACTTGATTAAAGTGTGCAAACAAATAGAACAGGTAGCGCTCCATTATGGAGCGCTACAGTAAAATCAGATCAAACCTTCAGCAGCTAATGCTTCTTGGACTTTAGGGCGCTTAGCGACTTTGTCTCGATACTCTGTTAAATGTTTCAGATGAGTAATATCAACACCGACGATTTTTGCCCAGTTACTCACGGTAAATAAATAAGCATCAGCAACAGTAAAGCTGTCATCGGCAAAGAAGGCTTTTTTAGCCAGTACATCATCAACATATTGGAATTTTTTGATGAGTGTCGCTTTAGCCATCTCTTTATACTCATCAGGAGTGCCCGGCGTGAATAAAGGCGCAAAATTCTTATGTAGCTCAGTAGAAATAAAATTCAGAGCCTCCAATTGATGGTAGCGTTTCATCGTACCTGCTGGCGCGATTAGATTTCTATCTTGTTTTTGATCAGCGAGATACTGGACGATCACGGCTCCTTCAGTTAGCTGTTCGCCATCATCTAAGATTAAAGTAGGAACTTGCCCTTTCGGGTTGATAGCTAAGAAATCTTCGCCATTTTCGGTTTTCTTCTCTTTTAAATTGACACGCACAATGCTGAAATCCAGCCCTGTTTCGCGCAAGATAATGTGAGGGGAAAGGGAACAAGCACCGGGAGCATAATACAATTTCATCATAAAACTCCTAAATAGTTATATTGGCAATCAGCAGACTAATATCATCCATAGTATATCATGACGCATGAGAAAGCATTTGCTTTAAGATGTCAGTATTTATTCGTTTTAGAGTAGGCAGATGATTAGATGTAACTTTAGTAAATAATTAAGACTAATGCCTTATCTTTTATTGTGTGGAACTTGTTAGGATCCGCGTTCAAAATCAGCTATTACAGAGTCGCCACTTTATAACGTTAGGCTTGTAACATGGAAAGTATGTGTAACAAATTAAAAATATTAAATAAACTTGATAACGTATTAATGGCGCATACGCCTAATCAGAGTACTGGATTTAAGCGTTTTGTTTTAGAATTTTGGTTTTTTGGCTTAATCAATGCGCGCTCATGCTTATTTGCGGGCTTCTTTTTTTTAGCATTGTTTCTTGTTCCTGTTAAAGGGCTATTTGGTTTACCTCGCTATGATATTTTACTGGTGTTTGCAGTACTATTTCAGGCTTTTCTTGTTTGGTCAAAGTTAGAGACTTGGGATGAGCTAAAAGCGATTTGTGTTTTTCATTTAGTGGGGTTTATCATGGAGTTGTTTAAAACTTCAGCGACAATAGCCTCGTGGCAATACCCCGATGAAGCCTATAGTAAACTGTGGGGAGTTCCTCTATTTACAGGATTTATGTATGCGGCTGTTGGTAGTTATATTATTCAGTCGTGGCGTTTTTTTAAAGTGCGTATTGAGCATTACCCACCTTATTGGATGGCAACATTGGTGGCTTTAGCGATATACATTAATTTTTTTAGCCATCATTATATTGATGATTACCGTTGGTATTTAACGGCTTTTATTTTTGGCCTATATGCACGTAGTACCGTTTTTTATACTCCCTTAGATAAAGAGCGGCGAATGCCATTATTACTTGCGTTTATGCTGATCGGCTTTTTTATTTGGTTAGCGGAAAATTTCGGAACCTTTTTTGGGGTTTGGCAATACCCGAACCAAATTGGTGCGTGGTCGGTTGTGCATGCAGGGAAGTGGGGAGCTTGGTCTTTATTAGTCATTGTGACTTTTACGATTGTCGTTCATCTTAAACATATTAAGGCGAATGTCACAATCGCTCGTTAAATGCGGTTGTTTTTAAAAGCAAAACGCCATCCGGAGATGGCGTTTGTCATCAATCAACTAAAACTTATTTAAGTTCCAGTTCATTCATTGCGGCAATGCTGAAACCACCATCAACATGTACGACTTCACCAGTAATACCTGCTGCAAGATTTGAGCTTAGGAATGCCGCTGTATTACCCACGTCTTCGATAGTGACTGTACGACGAATTGGCGTTACAGCTTCGCAGTGTGCCAGCATTTTACGGAAGTCTTTGATACCTGATGCCGCGAGTGTACGGATTGGGCCTGCTGAAACCGCGTTGACACGGATACCTTGAGGACCCATTGCATTTGCCATATAACGAACGTTAGCTTCTAAAGAGGCTTTAGCAAGACCCATTACGTTATAGTTAGGAATAGCGCGCTCAGCACCTAAATAGGTAAGCGTCAGTAAAGAAGCATCTGGGTTTAGCATGTTACGGCATGCTTTTGCCATCGCAACAAAACTGTATGCACTGATATCGTGAGCGATACGGAAACCATCACGTGTTACCGCGTCAACATAATCGCCGTCAAGCTGATCTGCTGGTGCAAAGCCGATTGAGTGGACAAAGCCATCAAATTTAGGCCAGGATTTTCCTAATTCAGCAAACATAGCGTCAATACTTGCATCAACAGCAACATCACACTCAAGAACGATGTTAGAGTTTAAAGATGCAGCAAACTCTTCGACACGAGGTTTTAATTTTTCGTTTTGATAAGTGAACGCCAGTTCAGCGCCTTGTTCATGCATTGCTTTAGCAATACCGTATGCAATTGATAATTTACTGGCAACGCCAGTGATTAGAATGCGTTTGCCGGTTAAAAAACCCATAGTATTATCCTTGTTTATTTTCTATTGAAAACGCGAATATAACAGAAGACACCGTGTCTTGGGTAGTTTTCGCATTTTTTATTGACGAATCGTCGATATCTTACCATGTATTGCATAAAGAAGGGTATTTTGCTGTTCTCCTCGGAGCAGTCAAATATCCTGTCGCCATGCTTCAATGGATAAAGGTTCGCCGAAATGGCTCTCAATCAATCGACGGGTGACATCATGAAGTGGTGACGCTAGCACTTCAGCAGTATTTCCGCGCTCGACGACAACCCCTTTATCCATGACTAACATTTTATCGCTAATATGCTTCATCATTCCTAAATGCTGCGTGACATAAATGTAAGCAATATCCTGCTTTGCCTGCAACTCCAACATCAGATTGATAATTTGTGAACGCATTGACATATCTAAGGAGGCCAATGCTTCATCCGCAATAATAATTTCAGGCTGTAAAATTAGCGCTCTTGCCAATGCGACACGCTGCTTTTGGCCTGACGCAAGCATATGAGGGTAATATTCTGCATGATCGGCCAATAGACCCACTTGGCGAAGCGTTTGAATAATACGGCGCTCTCGCTCAATACCGGTCAGTTCCGTGTTCAGCTTTAGTGGTAATTCAAGGGTTTGACCAATACGTTGGCGAGGGTTTAGCGAGGTGCTGGGATCTTGGAATATCATACGGATACGCTGGCTACGGTAACTGTAGTCACCATAACTGAGGCGGTGACCGCGGATCATAATCTCGCCTGCGGTCGGCTCCGTGACGCCGGATAACATACGAGCAAGGGTTGATTTCCCCGAACCGTTGGCACCAATAATGGCTAATGTCTGGCCTGCCTGTAAGTTAAAGCTCAATGGTTTCACCGCTTCTAATTCATAACGGTGGAATAGCCCCTCGCGAAAACGAAAAGTTTTGGTGAGATTGCGAACCTCAAGTAACGTTTCCATCAGGATGGTTCCTCCGTATTTAGCGGATAATGACAGGCAAACAGATGGTTTTTGATATTACGTAGAGGTGGAGCCACGATACATGTCCGTTGTGCATAAGGGCAGCGGGGGCCAAGGCGACAGCCAATTGGAAGATGTTCCAGCGATGGGATGGCGCCCGGAAGGGTATTTAATCGGCCTTTATGGGGAATCGGGCTTTCAAAATCAGGTATTGAACGAATCAGTGCTTGTGTATAGGGGTGGCGAGGACGTTGCAAAATATCCTCTGGTGTTGCGCTTTCAACAGTTTGACCACAATAAAGCACGTTAATTCTATCCACGAGTTTTGACATCATTTCCATATCATGGCTGATCAACAAGATAGTCATATTATTGTTTTGATTAAGCTTATCGAGCAGTCGGAAAATTTGCGCTTGGGTAGTGGACTCCATCGCATTGGTTGGCTCATCGGCTATCAATAAACGTGGCTGATTCGCAATTGCAATGGCTATCATGACTTTTTGGCATTCACCATCAGTAAGTTCATAAGGGTAGCTACGCATAATGTCTTTATGATCTTTGATCCCCACGCGGTGTAATAATTCGATGGCTCGGCGCTTACGCCAATTAAAACGTTGCCACCAACGACCTTTATAAGTCCAGCCTGGGATAGCCTGTATCAATTGCTTGCCAATATTTTCGGCGGGGTCGAGACAAGATTGCGGCTCTTGGAAAATCATCGAAATATTATGACCGATCAACCGACGACGCTTACGAGGGCTAAGTTTAAGTAAGTCAATATCTTGGAAACGAAAGCGGTCGGCGGTAACGCGGATATTATCTTTGGTGACGCCACAAATGGCTTTGGCAATGAGACTTTTGCCTGAGCCAGACTCACCAACTAAGCCACGGACTTCCCCCTCAGTAAGGGTCATCGAAATACGGTCAACGGCTTTGACTGGGCCGTTGGCTGTCATAAATTCAATGGTCAAATTGCGGATGTCTAACAATGGCATTATTCAACCCCCGCATTGATTGCTCGGTGTAAGCCATCACCGAGTAAATTGACGAATAAGACACTTATCATAATCGCTGCACCGGGCAAAATGACTGACCAAGGGGCGACATAGATAAGCTCTAAACTATCCCCTAACATGGCTCCCCACTCAGAAGAGGGCAACTGTGCACCCAGATCAAGAAAGCCCAGCGCGGCAATATCCAAAATAGCGATAGAAAGTGCTCTCGTCAGCTCTGTTACCAAGATAGGGGTAATGTTAGGTAATACGGTATACCACAAAATAAAAATATTTGATGCGCCGTCAAGCCTAGCAGCAACAATATACTCTTTATCTAGCTCATCGTGAACAGCAACATAAATTGTTCTCACCATGCGAGGGATCAGGGCTAAGCAGATTGCGAGCATAGCATTTTGTAAACTCGCGCCCATGAATGCAACCACGATAATGGCAAGTAACAAAGACGGGATGGATAACAATGTATCAAGTATATGGTTGAAAACCGCTGACTTTAAGCCCCGTGTCATCCCTGCTAGACAGCCTAATATCAGGCCTATTAGGGTGGCAATAAAAGTGATTAATAATGCTGCGCCGAACGTCGATTTTGTGCCCAAAATGAGGCGGCTTAGGATATCCCTGCCGAGGTCGTCAGTACCTAGGAAAAAGGCGACATTACCATAGTGAGACCAAGAAGGCGGTAATAATTGGTAACCTAAGAATTGCTGATCGATGGTATAGGGCGCGATATAAGGGCCAATAAAAGAGAGCGCCAATAAAAATAGCACGCCATAGAAACCGATCATCGAGAGAATATCAGATGAAAAAATATTCCAGACAACCCGCGTAGGGGAAGGCATCTTCTGTTCACGATAAAAATTATCTGAGGACATACCAATCCTTATGTTTTAACGGATCCATCATTGCCCCTAAAATATCAGACAGTACGTTAACGGTAATCACTAAGGCCCCAATCAACATGACGCCAGCAGAAATAGCAGAGTAGTCTTGTTGGCGGATGGCGGTGACTAACCAACGCCCCAGTCCTGGCCAGTTAAATACCAATTCGGTCACCATGGTCAGTGTTAACATGGTAGAGAATTGTAGGCCTAATTTAGGGATAATTGGCGGGATCGCATTGTGGAAAATATGACGACGGATAATGGTAAGTCGTGATAACCCACGCGTTGCAGCCGCTTTAATGTAATTTTCACTGGCTATCTCTTCAGTACTATTTCGAACTAAACGAATGACCTCGGTAGTCGGAGCCAGAGCCAGTGTTAATACAGGTAAAATCATATGTTCGAGTACGTTTATGATCATTTGTTGGCGATAAGGTGAGTCGGAAAGCCAAGCATCAATTAATGCAAAACCTGTAACAGATTTTAGATTATAGAGAAGATCAATACGCCCAGACACTGGCAGCCAGCCTAATCGTAGTGAGAAAAACAGTGTCAAGACTAACGCTAACACAAAGACGGGTACAGAAAAGCCAAGTAATGCAAAGGTGCTGATTGCAATATCTGCGGGTTTATTTCGCCAAAAGGCGGCAATCATCCCTAAAGGAATACCGACGATCAGGGCAAACATAAAGGCTAAAATACACAATTCCATTGTTGCAGGGAACGTGTCTTTTAATTGCTCTGTAATGGGTTCGCCATTAATACTGGAAACGTCAAAATCAAAGTGGAGTAGACCATCGAAATAAAATAGATAAGCATCAATAAGCGATGCGCCGCTTAAAGGCGCATTAGGCGTGAAATAGCTGAGGCTAAAGCTCACCAAAGAGAGAAAAAAAACGGTGACTAACAGCAAAAGTAAACGACGCAGCGAATAGATGATCATGGTTACTGTTCCTGTTTATGACCTGTTTTTTGGCTATTTTCATTCATATCTCTGTACACGCCTGCAAATGAAGTATTACCAAATGCACTGATCACGAGGCCCTTCATATCAAAGCGATAGGCTTGCAAACGTAAAGAGTAAGCGAGAGGTAAAACAGGCAAATCATCGCTCAGTAGCTGTTGGGCTTGATGATAGTAATCAATACGGGCGGCAAGTTGCTCCGTTAACAGTGCTTTATGCAGTATTTCGTCAAAAGCAGGGCTGCACCAATGACTTAGGTTGGTTTGAGAAGCTATCGCGGCACAACTCAGCAAAGGACGGAAGAAACTGTCTGGGTCGTTACTGTCGGTCGCCCAACCCGCTAAAGTCATATCATGGGAGCGATCCATTAATTGGTTCTCTTGAAAACGGCCTTCGACAGAGCGAATATTCATGATAATGCCTACTTGCGCCAAATCAGCTTGGATAAGCTCAGCCATTTTTAATGGGCTAGGGTTATACGATTGTGATGAAACAGGTACCCAAAGGTCAAGTTGCAAGTTTTCCAGTCCTAGCTCTTGTAACATTTTTTTGGCTAACTCGGGGTTATAATCAGTCACTTTGGCTTGATTATCATAGGCCCAAGAAGCTCGTGGCAAAATCGAAGCGGCAGTTTCTGCTGTGCCGTAGTAGATAGATTGCATCAAGCGATCATTATTAATGGCATAAGCGATGGCTTGGCGCACTTTGAGTTGGTCCAAAGGGGGCTTGCTGGTATTGAAAGCCAAATATGCGATATTCATGCCTGAACGCATTGATAGGCGTAGACGTGGGTCATCACGTAACACTGACAATTGGCTGGCGGCAGGGTAAGCCAACACATCGCATTCGCCAGTGAGCAATTTTGAGATTCTCCCCGTACCGCCAGCGCCCATATCAATAACCACTTCTTTCATGCGAGGTTCACCCTTCCAGTAGTTATCATTACGAAACAGACGGACAAATTGGCCTGCTTGATAGTCATCAAGGCGAAATGGTCCGGTGCCGACAGGGCGCCAATCAATCATCTCTTGGCGATTAATTTGAGCGAGGTGATCGGCATATTCAGCCGATAAAATAGGCGCATAGTGGGTCGCTAAGTGCCATAGAAAAGAAGCATCAGGGGCATTCAGACGGAATTCAACCGTATAATCATTTAATTTACGAATACTTTGTACGCTATTGGCAAATTGCAAACTATCAAAATAGGGGTAGTGACCGCCATTAATGTAGTGATAAGGATGATTAACTTCAAACATGCGAGCGAAGCTAAAAACAACATCATCGGCATTCATATTACGTGTTGGAGTAAACCACGGTGTTTGTTGAAATTTGACATCTTTACGCAGTGTTAATCGATAAGTTGCGCCATTATCCAGTACCTCCCAGCGTGACGCCACTTCCGGAATTAACCGATAGGTAAAAGGGTCAACATCTAGCAGGCGATCATAAATTTGCGCTGCCAAGGGGTCGACAATTAGGCCACTACTGACTAACTGGGGATTGAAAGTGGTAACAATGCCATTAACACAATAGATAAAACCGTTTTGACGGATGTTTTTGGGAACATCATTCGCCGCAGTATCCTGATATGACACATCGTTAGCCTGAGCGACCAGTGAAAAAGTAAATAGAAGCCAAAGAATTATTAAGCGCATAGCACTGATATCGTTAACCTTAAATATCCTATTGTAGCGTAAAAAGGGGCTGACAGGATATAAGCAAAAATAGTGTTTATTTTTAGGACAAGCAGGGCCGTCATGAATAGAAAACAGTCTGAAAAAGGAAAATAATATTATTAAAATTCATCTAATTATACTTAAATGAGAAAAAATCTCATTAAACCGCTTTACAAATGGTACTGATAACTATTATCATTCGCTTTGCCTCCTAAGCAAAAAGCTTGTGGTCAGGCATGACATTGCTCACATTGCTTCCAGTGTTTTTTTATAGCCAGCATGGGTGCTGGCTTTTTTTTATCTCAAAATAGATAGATTATACATATCAAAACGGATAAGGGTCGGCTAGTGTATTAACCCAACGGCTTGTAAATCCTTTTCTTCAACATTGCCTTGTAAAGTACACATAATTTTAACCGTGTTATTTTCCTTGTTGGCTTCGATAAAAAACAGTTTTTCAGCGGAATCACCAACAGGGATCAGGCCGCTAACTGGCGTGAGGTTTTTTTGCCAAGGTTCAGAAATCGCATTTCGCATTTTTGAATTGGCGACAAAATAGCCAGCCCCTTCAATCAGGGGGATGTGCTGAGATAAATGTTGAATGACATCTTGTTCTGGCATGGATGTTTCAAACCCCCAGTAATAAAACCTTCCCCCAATCCGGTTATTAGAAATTTCTTTATAACGCTCAAGATCAATAGCAATGGCGATAAAGTGGGTAAGTTCTAAACCATCTTTAGTGGTGTATTGCAAAGGAATATTGATGCCTGATTGACTAAATAATTCAGCGATAGTGATATTTTGGGGGATCATTGCGAATTCTTGGTTATGTTTTATCTCTTCAAAAAAACGACTATCGCATGCAGAAAGTGCTTTTATAATACCGATTGCATGTGCAGAGTAAGTGCAACTTATCAATAAAGAGAATAAAATCATTTTTTTTATGATAGCCATTTTATACCCTCAAAAATATAGCCATAAACAGTGACAAAACGGTCAATGACAAGTAACGTATAAAATAAAAATTAAGTGATTAGCTTTCGTAATGTTAATTAAATTAAACTCAGTTAACTTGATAGCTCTACTTGGAGTTTATTTCACACTTATTAGATGTACGTATATTTACTAATCGAGATGTTAGCCATTTATCCTTTAATGTAATAGTAGAGTGATATATGAAGATTAACAATATTTAAAAAATCACATCGGCTATTTTAGTTCGGTCATTATTTATCTACTCAATTATGTTGTACACAACAAATAAAAATATACGTTCTTACTCCCCCTACGAATAATACTATTAATAGGGAGAAAAGATAGTTTATGGATTAATCACTCATTAATTGCAAATGTGGCTACTATTGCCGAGAAATAGCATTTAAGTACTGTTAAAGACAATCATGCCATGTTCAGTCAGCTTTGTTTTGACGTTGACTGAAACGGATATTTAACACCATAAGAGATAAATAACAGAGCTTTTAATTTATTTTAGTATCATATCGATTTAATTATTAGTTGATAAATTATCAAGATTAATTTGATGTTTTTTAATTAACCCACGTAGCTGATCATAACTTAGAGATAACCGCTGAGCGGCTTTACGCTGATTAAATTGGCTCTGTTGTAAAGCTTGCTCAAGTAATTGTTTTTCACTTTGCTGCTGCCAAAGGCGTAAATCACATGGCAAAGAGGGTAATGATATTTTTTGCTCTGGTATCTTTTCAGGGTTTGAGAGGGCGGCGAGTTTCTCACCAAAAGGGTCAAAAATAATTGTTTCAACAGGCGCATCATTATCTTTATGCCGATAAACGGAACGCTCAACCACATTTTTTAATTCACGAATATTACCCGGCCACGGATATTGCTCTAACGCTTGCTGTGCTTTTGGACTAAAGCCGCTGAAATATGGGCGTTTGAGTTCACCACACATTGCGATGGCAAAATGTTCGGCTAAGAGCATGATATCGGACACACGCTCACGTAAAGGTGGAATACGGATCACTTCAAAGGCTAACCTATCAAGTAGATCTGCCCGAAAGCGGCCCTCTTTTGCCAATTCAGGTAAATTTGCATTTGTCGCACACACTAAACGCACGTTGACTTTCAGAGATTGACTGCCACCAACACGTTCAAGTTCGCCATATTCAATAACACGAAGAAGCTTTTCTTGTACGGACATAGGCGCAGTAGCAAGTTCATCGAGGAACAGCGTGCCTTTATCTGCCCGTTCGAAACGACCTTGATGGCGTTTTTGAGCGCCCGTAAATGAGCCTGCTTCGTGGCCAAATAATTCAGAATCTAGCAAATTCTCATTGAGTCCACTGCAATTTAGGGAGATAAAGGGTTCTTGCCAACGAGGAGAAAGGTAGTGTAGGCGATCGGCAATTAGCTCTTTACCTGTACCGCGCTCACCAATGACTAATATGGGTTTATTTAGTTGAGCCAGTTCAGACGTCCGTTCAAGTACATCTAAAAAGTTAGATGAGTTACCAATAATTGTATCATTAGTGTTTTTCATGGTTATTTTTACCAATAGTTGGTTTTGTTGGCCTATTTAAAATATAGTCTAGATTGACGCTAATGAATACAAAAATAATTTATTGTTTATAATTCAAATTGTTATGTATTTTTATGAAAGTTGGCACGCTGATTGCAATAAATTAATCGTAATAGAAGGAATGTCCTTGTCACAACGTTATGTGGCGGATGAAAACAGTTAAACGGAGCATCACGTATTGGTTGGAAGCCAAAATCGGGTTGAGGCTCTACTGAATGATAAAATCCATCAAGAGGAAATAAATAATGGGTATTTTTTCACGTTTTGCCGATATCATTAATGCAAATATCGCATCTTTGCTGGACAAAGCAGAGGATCCGCAAAAAATGATCCGCCTGATGATTCAGGAAATGGAAGACATGCTAGTTGAAATCCGTTCGACATCGGCTCGTACTTTAGCAGAGAAAAAAGGTTTAGAGCGTCGTATCGAAATGGGCGAAAAGCAAGTCGCTGATTGGCAAGAAAAAGCGGAATTGGCTCTTGTGAAAGATAAAGAAGATCTTGCGCGTGCCGCATTGATTGAAAAGCAAAAAGTCAACTCAATGGTTGATACCTTAAAACATGAGCTTATTATTGTTGAAGAGACGCTAACGCGCTTGAAAGGTGAAATCACTGAGCTTGAAAATAAATTGCAAGAAACGCGCGCTAAACAGCAATCCATGATGGTGCGTTTAGAAGCGGCACAATCTAGCCGTAATGTTCGTCGTCAACTCGATAGTGGTAAGTTAGACGAAGCAATGGCACGTTTTGAGCAGTTCGAACGCCGTATTGACCATATGGAAGGTGAAGCTCAGAGCTACGGTATTGGTAAACAAAAATCATTGGAACAACAATTTGCTGAATTGAAAGCAGATGATGAAATTAGTGAACAATTAGCGGCATTAAAGGCTAAAATCAACACTAATAAAGAACAGTAATTTTGTAATCCCTAAACCTTAGCGTAGCGAATGGCTGCGCTAGGGAAGGCGGATACCACCATTTGATATAAGGAAATGTGATGGGCTATGTTTTTCTGTCTCTCGTACTGATTGTTTTTCTCATTTTTATTCTGCCGTTTTGGTTGTGGTTACACTACAACAAACAGAATAACAGGCAGGGGAGCCAGCTAACAGAAAATGAAATCCAACGTTTAACTCAGCTTGCAGAGCAGACACAACGTATGCAACAGCGCATTAAAACGTTGGAAGATATTCTGGATGCGGAACATCCTAATTGGAGGCAAAAATAATGACCGATTTTCGCAATCGCCAATTATATCGATTAACTGACCGTCGTGTTTTTGGCGGAGTGTGTGCCGGTATCGCACAATTTTTTGATTTACCGGTTGCCTTAGTCAGGGTGATTGCCATATTGGCACTCTTTATGAGCTTTGGATTAACACTGGTCTTATATATCGTCATGTGTTTTGTGCTACCTAAAGCTCCAAGTGGTTATCAAGGTCAAGATGTTAGTGTTGAAGTTTCAAAACTATTTAATGAGATTGATGCACAGTTAAAATCAGGTGAACTACGCTTACGCCAAATAGAGCGCTATGTCACCTCAGATACCTATACCGTTAATAGTAAGTTTCGTCATTTATAATTAATGTGCGCCCTCACATTTCGGGGAATAAGACTTTTGTTTTATTCCCTAAAATGTCTATCCAACGCTTAAATTCATGCGGTGGCACTATGCAAACGAATATTAAACGTAAACTCAAACAACAAGCCAAAAAACAAGCACTCAGTAAAGGGTTGAAGATAGTTGCAACACTTGCCATAACTTATGGGCCAGGAGGTATTCTTGGCAAAATACTCAAAATAGTAGGCAGTAAGTGGGTCATCGGTTATTTAACAAAACGGATAGTAAAATAATCGTATAAAATACAGTGGTTATTGACTGAACCGTATAAAAACAAATTGCACTCAACAAATTAGTGATGCTGAATTTATGCTAAATTAGGCATCAATAATATTTGAGCGAGTGGGAGAAATATGAAACGGCTGCAAAATGAATTGACGGATTTGGTGAATCGTAGTGTCGATCGCCATGTTAGGCTCGCCGTAACTGGGCTGAGTCGTAGTGGAAAGACAGCATTTATTACTTCTCTTGTAAATCAGCTATTAAATGTAAATAGTGGTGCGCGTTTACCGCTATTTTCAGCCGCACGAGATAACCGTTTACTGGGTGTAAAACGGATACCGCAGCGTGACTTTTCGATCCAGCGCTTTACGTATGATGAAGGGATCGCACAATTATATGGTCATCCCCCTCAATGGCCAACGCCGACACGCGGTGTCAGTGAAATACGCTTGAAATTACATTATCGCTCAGAAGACTCATTTTTTCGTCATTTTGTTGATAACTCTTCTTTATATCTGGAAATTATCGATTATCCAGGGGAATGGTTACTCGACCTTCCTATGCTTGATCAAAGCTACTTAGAATGGTCTTCTCAAATGAAGACCTTACAAAAAGGGGAGCGAGGTAAGCTTGCGCAAGCATGGTTAACATTATGTGAGTCATGTGACCCACTCGCACCCGCCGATGAAAATTTACTCGCGGCAATTTCCACGGCCTACACCACGTATTTAGAAGAGTGTAAAGCGCAAGGCCAACATTTTATTCAACCCGGACGTTTTGTACTTCCAGGGGAGCTTGCTGGAGCGCCAGCATTACAGTTTTTTCCATGGCCGAATATCGAAAAATATGGTGAGAAAAAACTGGCGCAAGCCGATAAGCATACCAACATTGGTATGCTACAGCGTCGCTATCAATATTACTGTGAGAATGTTGTAAAAGGCTTTTATAAAGACCATTTTCAACGGTTTGATCGGCAAATTGTTCTGGTGGACTGTTTACAACCTTTAAACAGTGGTCCGGACGCATTTAACGATATGCGCATGGCTCTGACACAGCTAATGCGTAGCTTCCATTATGGTAAACGAACGCTACTAAGACGTATGTTTTCCCCCTGCATAGATAAGTTGCTATTTGCTGCAAGTAAGTCTGACCATGTCACGCCAGATCAACATGCCAACCTAGTGTCGTTATTACAGCAGTTGGTCCAAGAGGCTTGGCAAAACGCAGCATTCGAAGGAATTAGCATTGATTGTATTGGTCTTGCGTCTATCCAAGCCACAGAGAGTGGTATTGTTGATTATCAAGGTGAAAAGCTGCCAGCATTAAAAGGGGAACGTTTGAGCGATGGTCAATTGATGACATTCTATCCAGGGGAGGTTCCAAAAAGGCTTCCGAGTGAAGTCTTTTGGCAAAAGCAGCGGTTTGAGTTTGAAAACTTCCGTCCTCGGCAAACACCGTTAGATCAGCCGTTACCTCATATTCGGATGGACAGTGCACTGGAGTTCTTGTTGGGAGATAAATTGAAATGAATGAACCAATCAAACAACGAGTTGATTTTTCCGAAGAAGATATAGCAGCAGAGGCTGAAAAACTCAGAAAAGCACGCCACTTTGATCCGCAAGAGCAACATAAATTTACGCCCGTAGAAATTGAGGCCGAGCAAGATGAGCAAGAAGGTGAGGTTGAAAGTTTAATTAACGAAGCGCTTAAGCCTAAAAGGAGTTTCTGGCGTAGGCTAGTCGGAACGGCAGTTGGGATTTTTGCTGTGAGTGTGATGGCTCAGTTAGGTATCTGGATCCACACGTCATGGGTCACGCAAGATTGGACTGCATTGGGTACAGCAGCCGCAGGAGGACTAATTGTCGTTGCAGGTGTCGGATCAATTGCCACAGAATGGCGGCGTCTATATCGCTTAAAAGAGCGGGCTCAAGAGCGTGATATTGCAAGGGAATTGCTACACAGCCATGGCATGGGGCAAGGGAAAGTCTTTTGTGAAAAACTGGCAAAACAGTCGGCACTTTCGGAGCAGCATCCCGCAGTGCAACGTTGGCAGGCTACGATACAGGAAACACACAATGACCGTGAAGTGGTTGAGTTGTATAGCAAATTAGTTCAGCCGATTCTTGATGAACAAGCACGTAAAGAGATCAGCCGCTCGTCGGCCGAGTCTGCTCTGATGATTGCGGTTAGCCCACTTGCCATTGTTGATATGGCATTTATTGCATGGAGAAATATTCGCTTAATTAATAGAATTGCTGCAATTTATGGCATTGAATTAGGGTATTACAGCCGCATTCGACTCTTTCGAATGGTATTAATTAACATTGCTTTTGCCGGAGCGTCAGAGCTGATCCGTGAAGTGGGTATGGACTGGTTATCGCAAGATATTACGGCTCGTTTATCTACTCGTGCCGCACAAGGCATTGGTGCAGGGCTATTAACCGCCAGATTAGGGATTAAAGCGATGGAGTTGTGTCGCCCATTGCCGTGGATTGATGATAAACCGCGTTTAGCTGATTTCCGAGGGCAACTGCTGAGCCAAATAAAAAATGCGGTTCCGAGCAAAAAAGACGCTAAATAAAAGTCTCATCGCTGGCAGGTGTGATTGACAGTAAAGTACACTTGCCAGCCTAAAAACAGAAAGTGGTTATCTTTACTACCATCCCTGATTATTACTTGTTGTCGTAATAGCAATTTTTGCCATTTTCCCACGTTGTAAATTATTAGTGTCAACAATATGTGACACATGTGCTGTATTCTTACCGTAAATCAAGCTAAAATATTAGATCTATATTGTTTCTGCTAAAGGTTTTTATCCATGCGCCTCGAAGTGACTTGCCAAGACCGTATCGGTCTAACTCGTGAATTGCTTGATTTATTGGTCCTACAGAATATTGATCTTAAAGGCATTGAAATATCGGCGCAGAGACGGATATACCTCAATTTTACGCCTGTTGATTTTCAGGTGTTCAGCACGTTAATGGCAGAAATTCGTCGTATTAATGGCGTAATTGATGTACGTCGTATCTTTTTCATGCCGTCTGAGCGGGAGCATAAGGCGGTGTGGGCGCTATTAAACTCATTCCCTGAACCAGTTTTATCCATCGATAATAAACTAAACATTGAATTGGTTAACCCAATGTCATTACAAATTTTTGGCGTGGATGAAACCAAGATAAAACAAAAGACTTTCTCGCAACTGGTTAGTAACCATGGTTTACAACGTTGGTTTGAGCGAGAAGAGCCTGAAGCTTATACGGAAAGAGTAACCGTAAAAGGAAATGACTATTTAATGCAAGTCACGCCAATCATCTTAGCGGATGAAAATGGCAAGTCACACTGTACTGGTGCTGTTTTATTACTAAAATCAATAGCGATATTAGAAAAACAGCGCAAGCAAATTGTGGGTGCAGATGTGGATGGTTTTGACCTTATCGTTGCCAGTAGCCCCGCCATGTCACATGTTGTCGAACGTGCTAAACGTATCGCAATGTTAGATGAGCCTTTATTGTTAGTTGGGGAAACGGGAACAGGTAAAGATATGCTAGCCAAAGCGTGTCATTTGCATAGTGCACGCGGTAGTGCGCCATTTTTAGGGCTGAATTGTGCTTCAATGCCTGATGATGTGGTCGAAAGTGAATTGTTTGGTTATGCAGCAGGGGCATATCCGAATGCCTTAGATGGGAAAAAAGGGTTCTTTGAACAGGCAAACGGTGGCACGGTATTATTGGATGAAATTGCGGAAATGTCACCGCAAATGCAGATAAAACTATTGCGTTTTCTGAATGATGGAACATTTAGGCGCGTCGGTGAAGAGCGAGAAGTGAAAGTGGATGTGCGGGTCATTTGTGCCACACAAAAGAACCTGCCAGAGCTCGTTGCACAGAAAAAATTTAGGGAAGATTTATATTATCGCTTAAATGTTTTGAGCTTAACTATTCCTCCTTTACGTGAAAGACAAGAAGATATCCTGCCGCTAACCGAAGTTTTTGTCGCGAATTTTTCTAAAGAGCTAAATATCCCTAAACCTCGATTAGCACCTTCCTTAGTTGATTATCTAAGCCGCTATTATTGGCCTGGTAATGTAAGGCAGTTACGAAATGCCATTTATCAAGGCTTAACTCAATTAGAAGGGGATGTCCTCAATTCACATGATATTGATTTGCCAGAAATAGATAATTTACCAACGGTGGCTGTTGACTCTTTAAATGGTTCGTTAGATGAAATAACAAAACGTTATGAGGCATCGGTACTCGCACGTTTATATCGTGATTATCCAAGTACACGGAAGTTGGCAAAACGCCTTGACGTTTCCCATACCGCGATTGCGAATAAGTTACGCGAATATGGATTGAGCCAGAAAAAAGAGCAAGAATAACTTTTTTTGATGAGAAATGTGATCGTTGGCGATGATTTCATCACTGCGGGTATCTTTTAGCACAAAAAGCAAACTATACTGAGAATAACTGGATATTCATTTGAAAAACGTTAAAGCTGTATTTTGATTGATGATAACCGATATCGCAAGGCCGCCCGTGTGCCTGCAAGGAGTTGCTATGGATCAATTCGCTCTTAACTTTATTGTGAATACAAAACTACGTGAGTATCTCAATCAACGTCATTATAAAAATGATATGTTTGAGTCAGCGGCCTCGGCTGCTGAGTTATATTTGATGAATAGAGCGGCAGCCCGCTATTTAGAAAAACGCCATCGTTTCACATGGGAAGCCCTTGTTAAAAATGGCAATAAACCCCGTGATCTTATTATTGATATCCTCACATCCTCATGCCCCGCAAATAAAGAGCAGGCAATGAAAATCCTCAGTTGTTGTTCTCACTCGTTAGTCAATATGATGAGCGAAAATAAACTGTTTGCGAGTTTAGTGAATGCTAAACAGGGCAAGCCACTGAATTGGCTCTATGTGGAATAGTTGATGGGAATAAGCAGCCAGTTTTTAGGCTGGCTGCTATTGAGGATTACTTCAATGCAGCAAGTGCTTTGTCATAATCAGGTTCTTCAGTGATCTCTGGAACTAACTGGCTATAAATCACTTTATCATTCTCGTCTAATACGACAACAGAACGTGCTGTTAACCCTTTTAGTGGGCCACTCGTCATCGCAACGCCATAGTTTTTGGCAAACTCAGGGTGACGGAAAGTAGAAAGAGTGACAACGTTGTCTAAACCTTCTGCGCCACAAAAACGTGCTTGTGCAAAAGGCAAGTCAGCAGAAATACACAGGACAACAGTATTGTTGAGGTCATTGGCGAGTTGGTTAAATTTGCGTACAGATGCAGCGCAAACGCCAGTATCAACACTTGGGAAAATGTTCAGAACTTTACGTTTACCTTTGTAACTTTCCAATGTTGCTTCAGAAAGGTCTTTAGTCACTAAGGTAAATGCTTTTGCTTGATGGCCAGGTTGTAAAAATACACCATCAACGGAGACTTCATTACCTTTTAACTTGACGGACTGTGACATATTATTTTCTCCCATATATGAGCAAGTTTGTGAAACTACGAATATTATTATTGATGAGCTTGCTAGCGACCAAGCTAGCACTAGATGAATTCAATAGCAACATAACACAACCAATTTGCTTTGATTGCTAATTAAGTGCTTATCTCATTATTTTAAATCAAGTGATTTTCCATGGGGAAAGCACAATACCTAGAAAGGGTTAAAGTGGTGAGAAAAGAGTCTGTCATCGGAAACAGATTAGAGCAGAGTATATAGATTTTTAAACAATGAAAGAATATGATGCCTAAAGGGTTCTTGGTCGTTTTGTGAAGCCATCAACCTCTAGCTAAGATATTTTATTAGTCATAATATGTAGAATATCTTTTATATTTGCTTAGCTGATTTTTCGGTCTCGTAGCACGAAGTTGTCAGTTAACCTTATTTGCTAATACGACAGAATCCCAAAATGCATAAACGCTCACTTTCATCTTTAGCTATTATTTTTACAGCGATGTTTACCGCTGCTCCTGCTGTTTCGGCTGTTATTCCTGCTGGTACAGTACTGGCAGAAAAGCAAGAGGTGACCCGTCATCTAAAAGATGAACCGGCATCCTTAGATCCAATAAAGTCTGTTGGGCTGACTGAAGCTCAGGTTATGCGTGATTTATTCGAAGGGTTGGTTAATCAAGATAGTCATGGGAAACCTATCCCCGGCGTTGCGCAAAGTTGGAGCACGACGGATAATAAAACGTGGATGTTTAAGCTACGTCCTGATGCGCGTTGGTCAAATGGTGACCCTGTGACAGCCGACGATTTTGTATATAGCTGGCGTCGGTTAGTTATGCCTGAAAATACCTCACCGTTTGCGTGGTTTGGTGCCCTTGCTGGTATTAATAATGCACAACAAATTATTGATGGGAAATTACCTGCCGACCAACTGGGGGTAGAAGCCATTGACAAACGAACCCTTAAAATTACGCTTGATAAGCCAATTCCTTATTTCCCATCCTTAACGGCTAACTTTAGCTTATTCCCTGTTCATGCTAAGACGGTCGAAAAATATGGGGCGGATTGGATTAAAGTTGGTAATTTAGTGGGTAATGGTGCATTTATATTATCGGATAGAATGGTTAATGAAAAAATTGTGTTAACACCAAATCCATTCTACTGGGATCATGCAAATACTGTGATCACAAAAGTGACTTTTGTTCCTATCAACCAAGAGTCAAATGCAACAAATCGCTATTTAGCGGGGGATTTGGATATTACAGAATCTTTCCCTAAACAACGTTATCAAAAATTACTGGCAGATATTCCTAATGAGGTTTTCACACCTGACCAATTAGGCACTTATTACTATGCATTTAATACACAAAGAGCGCCAACTAACGATGCTCGTGTGCGTAAAGCCTTATCAATGACGATTGATCGTAATTTGATTGCTAAAAAAGTATTAGGTACAGGGGAAAAGCCAGCAAATCGTTTTACGCCAGACGTGACAGCCGGATTCAAACCGCAAAAAGGGATGTATGATAATGCTTCCCAAAAAGAGTTAGATGAAAAGGCAAAAGCGCTATTGCATTCAGCAGGCTATGGGCCTAATAACCCGTTAAGATTGGTTCTTCTGTATAATAGTTCGGAAAATCACCAAAAAATTGCCATTGCTGTGGCTTCAATGTGGAAGAAAAAATTGGGGGCTGAAGTTAAGCTAGTCAACCAAGAATGGAAAACCTATATTGATAGCCGCAATACGGGGAACTTTGACGTCATTAGGGCATCTTGGATAGGGGATTTTAATGAACCCTCTACCTTCTTATCGTTATTAACCGCTCAACACAGTGGCAATATCCCCAAATTTAATAGCAAAAGATATGATGAGGTGATGGCTTCGGCGAGTATTGAGACAAACGAAGAGTTGCGTAACCGTTATTATAATCAAGCGGAAGAAATAATCGCTCAAGAAGCACCGATTGCCCCAATATATCAGTATACGAATGGGCGTTTGATTAAGCCATGGTTAAAAGGGTATCCAATAGAAAACCCTGAAGATGTGGCATACAGCCATAGTTTTTATATTATTGAACACTAACGCCATACGCAGCCTATATATTTTTATATGGGCTGTTTTTTTGGTGTAAAAAAGAAAAAGCTCCTTCCGCTGGAGAGACAGAAGGAGGACCAAAAAAGGAATAAACACTACAAAGTGAATACTAATGTAGTCCGATGTTAATTTATTGTTCTTTTGTGGCAAAGTAATGTTGGTATTTAGCAAAAATGGCGGTTGCAAAACAAATCGTTCGCTTCTACTGACTATACTTTCATTTTAACGCATTATTCTTACGTATTATCTGATAGCTGTCTGTTAATTAAACAAAATTTTATATATTACGTCGAATAAGCGAAGAGAATATACTCGCTTTGATGTGTCATATTAATATAGGCGTTAGGCTGGATAGTGGGGGCTTGCGAATTTTGTTATGACTACCATGATGAATAGATAATAAGCAGGCATGGTGAAAATATGGAGAATAATAAATATTCTAAATGAGATTTAACAGTACCATACTGATATTTCAAGCTTTGGTAGGGCTTATTTGAGATAAGCTAATAAGCAAAAATAGGCGTTATTCAACCTATATTTTATGTTACCTATATATTCAATCTAATCTAAGATATTTCTTATATTATCGATACGATAAAACCGTGAATTGGGCCAACGCTATTTTTCACCTTGATATTTCCGGCATATTCCCTCTATGCTATAACGATAACTGGCTTAAAAGGAAGGAGATAACGGCATGGCGTTGATTTATGGCTCATTATTTCAGAGTTCAAACCCTGTACATGCATTCCAATTAAATGGAGAGGGTGGATTTATTCCCCTTGATGTTAACGCGAGTGCCACTCAACAATCTCCTTTTTGGCTACATTATGATTATAAAAATCGAGAAAGTGAGCAATGGATCCAAAACTCAGAGCTGTTTAGCGAACAAGTTAAAGCCGCGCTTTGTGGCCATGCAGGTCGTTGGCGAATTTTGAGAGTTGGCGATGGCATTTTATTAACATTGCAAACGTTGAACACTAATGCAGGCCAGCGCCCTGAACAGCTAGTCGCTTTCCGTGTCTTTATTAACAGTCGATTGATTATTTCAAGTCGCCATAGAAAAGTAAATTCGCTCGATTCAGTTATTATTGACTTACAAGAAGGGGTTGGCGCGCAAAGTACCGGAGATTGGCTGGTGGAAGTTGCGGATGCGATTACTGATGAAATCAGCGACTTTACCGATACTTTACATGAACGTTTAATTGGGATGGAAGATACCATTTTGAATGGTGAAATCCCTGAGCGCGGTGAACTTGCGTTATTACGCAAACAAATTATTGTGATACGTCGCTATATGGCACCACAGCGGGATATGTTGGCGCGTTTGGCGACAGAAAAGCTATTATGGATTGATGATACCGATAGGCGGCGGTTGCAGGAAATTTCCGATCGTTTAGGGCGTTGTATTGAGGATTTGGATGGTTTTGTTTCGCGTACAGCAATTATGTCTGATGAAATCACCAATATGATGACCGAAATGATGAACCGTCGTATTTATACGATGTCACTACTTGCGATGATTTTTTTACCAACAACTTTTTTAACAGGGTTATTTGGGGTCAATTTAGCAGGTATTCCTGGCAGTGAATTTAGGTTTGCATTCAGCGTATTTTGTCTCTTATTGGCGGTATTAATTGGTACTGTTTTTTGGTGGTTGAGAAAAAGCCGTTGGCTTTAAAAAGAAAGTTATCTGTGTTAACCCACCCTTGTTTGAGATAAATCAATAAAAGGTACGTTGATTTGGTGCACTATTAATTCCGCAGGTGAATGCAACGTTGAGCGATGAACGTTGTGCTCCATAATTGTAGTTTTTCTCATATTGAGTTCTTGTACAGAATAATTGACCACTGTAATGCCGATGTATATTGCATCGGCTTTTTTTTATTCTAAATTTACCTTCAATCCATTCACATTGTAGAGAATGCAAAACGGATATTTGTTGGGGGAGCGACATTCAGGTGCGCAACATGATACAAATAAGTATCTTGCCACCTTCATACAAAGTGATGGTGGCAATGGCGTTATTTCACCTCAATAACATTCAGGCGTTCCGCAGTAAATTCAGGCCTATCGTCATCATCAACTTGGTGTTGTGTGGGGATTTCTTCTCGATCAAATGCTAAATCGCCACCATTGATGACGGTATCGCCATGAGCGACATTTTTAAAATCAAACAACTCAGTATCACATAAGTGAGAGGGAACGACATTTTGAGTGGCTCTGAACATCGTTTCAATACGACCTGGGTAGCGTTTATCCCAATCACGTAGCAGATCTTTAATTACTTGACGCTGTAAATTAGGTTGTGAGCCACAAAGATTACACGGAATAATTGGAAATTCTTTTGCTTGGGCGTAACGCTCAATATCTTTTTCTCGGCAATAAGCTAAAGGGCGGATCACAATATGTTTACCGTCATCGCTCATTAATTTAGGTGGCATACCTTTTAGTTTTCCACCGTAAAACATATTTAGAAAAAGAGTTTGTAAGATATCGTCGCGATGGTGGCCTAGTGCGATTTTAGTTGCGCCTAATTCTGTTGCGGTACGATATAAAATGCCTCTACGTAAACGGGAGCATAGTGAGCATGTTGTTTTCCCTTCTGGGATTTTCTCTTTTACAATCCCATAGGTATTCTCTTCAACAATCTTGTACTCGACTCCGAGGTTTTCAAGGTATTCGGGGAGAATATGCTCGGGGAAACCGGGTTGTTTTTGATCTAAGTTGACAGCAACCAACGAGAAAGAGATCGGTGCACTTTTTTGCAAGCTTTGCAAAATAGAAAGTAGGGTATAACTGTCTTTACCACCAGATAGGCAGACCATAATCCGATCGCCATCTTCAATCATGTTGAAGTCGGCAATGGCTTGCCCTACATCGCGGCGCAATTTTTTTTGTAGCTTGTTAAAGTTATATTGTTCTTTCTGTGCGTTCATTTTCTACTGTTCTGTATCGTTGCTGATTATTGTTTAATTCAATGATTTTTAAGTTTTTTGTTTTTAATTGTCCTCATGGCCTATCATCTTGCTGTATCTTTTGTATAAGAAATAAGGCGCTTTATGGATGCGGGCAATAAACTCACTAACAAAAAACTTAAGGCAATCCTCGGTAAGGAAATTGCTAAGCCAGCCATAATAGCAGATGGACGAGGTCTTTCGATACAGGTAAGTCAAAATTGATCCATTTTAATAAATGAGGAGCTTTAGTAATGGAAGATAATTCAATTATTGTGGTGTTCATAACATAATGAAAAATCATAAGTTATAGTCAAAAGATCAAACTCAAATCTGTTAAATCCTAGAATCTTTAGGTATCGTAGCAACGCGCATTACAACCTCTAAAAAGCGTGGTTTCCATAGTGATAGAGGTACTTATATATCAATAAATTATATCGGTTGGCATGCGATAATGGCGGCATTAGTGCCGGAGATTAGTTAGCCAAGGTATGTATGAATCTAGCCATAAAACAAATTGCATTAACACAACAGATAAAGCGATAACCCGCCATATCGATGGTTTTATCCATGTCATGCAAGATAAAAATAGAATCACAATAATGGATAAAAAAATCCTGACAAATAAAACGACTAACATAAGTGAATAGGCATGATTTACATCTAGCACTCGATATTTAAACACAAGTATCGAGGCAAACGTCATACTAGGAAGGATCAACATCCAAATCAGGAAAAATACAATGGCTAATGAATACCGACTTGTGCAGTATTTATGTAATTTACTCACCCAATACCCCAGATAAAAAATTAACTTAAGTTATATATTAAATAAATAAAGATTAAATGTCATCAAAAGTGTATTCAATGGTGATTAGTGAATAAAAAGTAGATTTTTCATTGGCTGATGCTGCTATGGCGTTTAATCAGTCAAGCATAGGGTTTTTGACATCGTGTGTCGGTAAGAAATCAAAAATATTGGCTGCCATCATAAAGTGGTTTAGCTTTGATGTTGCGATTGGATTAGAATAAATTTTAGGGCAGTGAAAAATTATTAACGCATTAAAAAACAGCTAGAAATTCACAGTATATCTCGTTGATATTTTGATAATGCATTGCTTTATCAATTAGATATTAAAAAATACGATGGTATAGTTGCTAATAAAAGTAGCAATAACACATTAATATTGAGCGATTATTACTGTTTTTTTTGTAAAGCGCATGCTTGTTAACTTATTTAACTCATATTGTTAAATTTTATTATTCATCTAAAACTATTAATTATTAAATTTACTAGCTAGTCTTTATCATAAAATGATCATTAGAATAATACTAAGAATAACAAAAAATTAAATAACATTGGAAACAGTAGGGCGTTTAGCCCTGCTGTATATTCAGGGGGGAAGGAAGGACAGTCAATATCTATATCCAAGTTGGTTTTCCTGGTTTTTCAAAAACTTCAAGCAAATGTTTAATATCCACATCCAGTATACTAGAAACAATCATTAGGTGTTCCACATAAATAGAGACGCTTCCTTCTTCATATTGAATATAGTTTCGTTCTGATATTTTTAATGCAGCAGCCATGGCTTCTGTAGAGATACCTCGGGATGTACGTAGTTTTCTAATATAGTTGCCTAAAGCGATTCCTCTAAAGTTTGGTTGCTTCATGAGTCAATTATCCATAGCGTAAAATGTAAGGCTATTATCAGAAATAATATGATTAATTCAATAGTATTATTCTGCTAAAAAAGTGTATTTCATAAAGTCAAAATAATCATATGGAAATTTTATATTTATCTAATAGTGAATTTGGCGATAAATGAATCTAAAAAATGTCAGATTTGTACAGTTATAGATATTAAAACTAATATCACTGGATAAATAATTTTTCTTAACATAAGAAAAGTTAAGTAAATTCACTTAGTGCATGGTAAGAAATGACGAAAAATGAGGTAAATACAATTAAAAGTAAAAACGATAAATCTATCCCACTTTATCTGTTTCAAAAATAGAAGGTCTATTATCAATAAAGTATTTAACATCATAAAATCACCTTACTCTATTTTGAGCTAATAATAGTAAGGTGCTATTTTCAAGGAAATAAATATTTATTATTCGCTTAAAGCAAAATCAACAGCTTTTTGAGCATGTAAAGCCGTTGTATCAAAAATAGGTACCGATGTATCATTTTGATCTACCAATAGCGTGATCTCTGTGCAACCCAAAATGATCCCTTCCGCGCCATTTTCAACCAGTGATGCCATAATTCGTTGATATTGCTTTTTAGATCCGTTAGTGATTTTTCCTAGGCACAGCTCTTGATAAATGATGTCATGAACAATTTTTCTATCTTGGTCGTTAGGTGTGAGCACAGATAAATTGTATTTTTCATGAAGACGATCTTTATAAAAAGGTTGCTCCATCGTAAAAGCCGTACCTAATAAACCGATTTTTCTAATGCCTGAATTGATAATGCGTTCGCCAGTCGCATCAGCAATATGCAGTAAAGGAATATTAATGTTATTCTCAATTTGCTCGGCAACTTTGTGCATTGTATTAGTACAAAGTACAACAAAGTCAGCACCTGCTTGCTCTACGTTTTTTCCTGCCTGCGCAAGGTATTGACCCGCAAGCTCCCATTGCCCTGCCGATTGCATATGTTCTATTTCAGCGAAATCGACACTATATAAAGCGATTTTTGCTGAATGAAGACCGCCAAGCTGTTGCTTGATGCCTTCATTAATCTGCCGGTAGTAAAGCAAAGTTGATTCCCAACTCATTCCCCCGATTAAACCAATTGTTTTCATATCCGTTTCTCCATTATATTTTTTATAACTAAGAATACTTCTATAACAACTATTTTTTTAGGGCAATAGATTATTTAAGCTATTAAAATAACAAGTAGAAACTCTTAGATAAATTAAAAAAATAAAATGAAATGACGAAAAAAGAATAATTACGGATGAATCTTATGTATCAAAAAATGAGATTTGTCATGATATCGCCGAGAGGTAAGAACCTCTCAAAGCGATTTAAGGAGAAAAAATGCGTAAAGTTATTTCAGTTTCGGCTATAGCACTTGTTTCTGCATTAACAGCGTCATCTGCTTTTGCGGCAAAAACGGACACTTATAAGTGTGAAGATCAGAAAATTAGAGTTTCATTCCCTGATGAAAATACCGCTGTGATGCTTTATAGCGATGAACTTATCGTGTTAAAAAGCGCTCCAGCAGCAAATGGCGCTCGTTATGTTGGCGAAAACATGCAGTTGTGGTCTCATGGGAAGAATGAGTTTAATTTAGCCACAATTTCTGAAGATGATGTTGTTAACAATCGCATTACTGATGATAAAGGCCGTACTTGTAAATTAGTCAAATAATTAATGGAGTGTGCTAATTTATTTAGCACACTCTACTTTACTAATTATCGGTTATTGAAATTAAGGGATATTGGGGTCTAAATATAATTTAGCGGCAGGACGCGTTAATACTTGCTGATAATATTGTGAAATAGCAGGGGTGTTTGGCCTAATAATCGGTGTAAGCAACCAGCGATGTATAGAGAGTGCTAGAGTAATATCGGCTACCGTAAATTGTTTTCCATTAATAAAATTACCATTTTTTTCAAGCTCTGCTTCAAGCAGCAGCATTTTACTGTTCCACTCATCAGTACTTTTAGCTATCAATTCAGGGTACTGGATAAAACTATCACTTTTCCGAACAAGTGCCATAAAAGCAGCACGCCATGCGCTGTTTAGTTCAGTTGCTTGCCAATCCATCCATTTTTCAACGTCTGCTTTTTCTTCTGGGCTTTCAGGCAGCAGATCAAAGCGTTGTGCCTTGGTGGCAATATAGCGGCAAATTGTATTACTTTCCCACAAAATACCATTTTCGTGGATTAATACGGGGACGAGCCCATTAGGATTAAGCTTAAGATAATCAGCAGATTTTAGGCTTAACTCATCTCCCCATTGTGGCTCATGAATGAAGGGAAGTTGAGCTTCTTGTGCAGCCCACAGGACTTTGCGAACATTGATTGATGTGGTACGACCTAGGATCTTTAGCATAACGGCCTCGAAAAGCATCAATAAGAAATAATGGGAATAACATAGCTCTATAGGAAGCGCAATTTAAATGTGGTGATATCAGTTAAAAGCGCCATTATTGCTAATGGCGACGATGAAACGACGCCTATACGTATTGTAGTAGGCGTACACAAGAGTTAACTTTGAATAATACCATTGATGGTGGTAGGAAGAGGTTGATCAGTTAGTTCAATATGCTGTGATGAGACTCGTTGCCCTTTAACATATAACTCTGCTTTTACTGGCTCTAAGCAACGTTCAATATTAATGTGGAACTTATTCATTAACTGGCTAATAAATCGGTGTTGATCAAGTTGATATTGTTTTACCTCACCATTACGTAGCGTCACTGCAAGATATGGTTTAGTCGTATCGATAGTATCGTTGTTGTATACCATCCCATAAGAGCCTTCTAACGCAGGGTAGATATAGCTTTTTAATTGATTTTGTGGGTCATAAAAACCGACTAAAGTGACAACCGGAACGCCTTGTTTTACGGGTTTTTGAATGAAGGTTAATTCAGAGGACGGCTCCCATGAATCTCCATTTGAAATATAATACACTTTTGTATTATGGCTGATTATCTGCTTATTACCATTAACATGTAGTTTAATACTCCATTGAGAAGTGCAATCTATCTCAATCACTTTATTTTTATTGCTGTGATCCGCTTGAGGTAGATAAATATTGGGTGGGTAGTGAGAATTATAACTCTCTATTTTTATATGGTCATTTTTATTAAGTAGCGCTGATAAAGTTGTTTCCGTAACATCTTGATTATCTACTATTGGTACATCCACAAAAGAAATATTTTTTGCATGAGGGGGTAGGTACTCTTGCATTGTTTGTGTATTGGGATCCCACTTTTGATAACCTGTTGACGATGTTTTGCTAAATATTGCAGAGTTCTCGAAAAAATGTTGAATAGCTTGAGCCGTTGTTGGGGTATGTAATGTGTACGCATTGTACGCTTTATCGTATAGCTCACCACCAGACATAGCATCTTTTAGCATTGCATGTTGCATATAGGGTTCTGCTTTTTCTGCATTAGGATCACGCGCATCTAAAACCGTGTACTTATTTGTTTTCTTTTTTTCAAAGTTAGGAATAAAAAAGTTGTTGTCGGCATCCCATCCCCATGTCGAATTAGGTTTATCGGGGGTTGCATGAACACCGCCTTTAAATCCCTTAAAGTAATGACCAATCTTATAATTATGACCCAGTTCATGACTAAATTCATTATCTACGGTGTTGTATAATGTGGCTTTTCCCGCTCCTCCTGACCAACCGTGCTCTTGTAAACCATTTTTATATATACCACGGGAATTATGTATCGTAATTTGTGCGGTAGGTAAGTAGTTATTTTCTTTTGTCGCCGATGAATGAACGCCGTAATTGGCTAAATTAATGCCATCTGAAATAAGATCTTTAGAAATTTGCTCTCGCATATCCCCATTATGCCCACCTCCATCATCATCTGAACGATGAGTTAAATGTTTTCCTGAAGGAAGAACAATCTCTTTTAAGTGGATTGGAGCGTAGTGAGAGACGATTAAACGATTAATAGGGATTTGTTGGAAATATTGGCGTTGTAATTCAGCATTTTTTTGAAATGCTAATTCTCCTCTATAGGGAGTCAACATGCCGATATCGATAGTATGGAGCAGAAGTTCTGTTGGGGCTCCGACATAAATATCAGATAGCGTACCTTGTTTTCCATGATAATCGAATTCCAACCTTATTTTGGGCTTAATGTATTCAGCAGGAATAGCAACAGACCAGCCATTTTCGATATACCTGATTTCATCACTGTCATCATTAATTAAAGGCTCACCTTCATATGTACGCCAAAAACCAAATTCATCACAAACAAATAATTGGCTATCACCTTTTTTTATCGTTATTTTTTGGTCACCATAGAAAACATGACTGTCATAGTCAGCCTCTGATGAAAAATAAATTTTTTTATTTTTAAAATTGGGATGAGTTTCTAATGTAAAATGACGGGCCCAATTAGCATTACGCGTTGCGATATGGATGTTATCATTGTTATTGATAACTTCGTTAAAATAGCAAATATCTTTTGATATTTTTTGCAATTCCTTGTTTTTATTTATCTTGATATCAAATGATTGAGGCAAGGCATAGTTAACCGTACTTTGGGTATCCGGAGAGTAAATTGACCATACACCTTCATCATCACTAATAAAAAGCTTAGTTTCACCCGTAGTAATTCTAACTTCATTATCGCCATAGGTAACATCACTATTAAAATAAGCTTGAGAAGTGAAAAGTATTTTTTTATTGGAATATTGTTTACTATTGGGGATAATAAAATCTTTCGCCCAATGGTAATCTCTGGTTGCTATTTTAATAGTGTCATTTTTTTTAATAATATCTTGGAATAATTTGGGGTTCTTAGAGATATGATTAATATCATCATTTGTCGTAAATTCCACATCAAAGGTTTCGGGGGTTTTGTATTTATCAATATTTAAGGCTTGTTGATAGTGAAAAGACAATCTAGATTCGTCACGAGTAAACCAACGACCTGTTTCATCGCTTATCATAACAAAAGATTGCTGTGCAGAGAGAGGTATTGAATTATTTCTATATTTAATATTTGCATCGATATTATCCGCTAAATTCAATATGAGTTTTTTATTCGGGCGTTTTTTTAAACTATCTAAGTTAATAGATAAATTTTCAGCGTCAATATCGACTCTAATAATGTCATTTTCGGTCATAAGTTGATTGAGGTAGTTTGTGCTCTCAGTCAATTCTTTAATCTTTTTTGATGCATTGATAGTAAAATCAAACGATTTAGGAATAGTAAAATCGTCAGGTGTTAAGCGGGTAAACCGTTGCTCAGTGCCTGCAATTTTAGGCAGTTTTGATGGGGGAAGTAGGTAGGTTGAATATATCTTTTCATTATCCTCATTATAGACCTTAATATTTAATTGCTCATTTTCTTTGATTTTTTCATGAGGCTTAAATATCACCAATGTTTTACGGCCTGAAACGAGATGAGGTTGTATATCATCATCAATTCGATTAATGGCTGGGATAATGCTATGTTGAGCATAAAATACATTCCCCTTAAGATCCCCTTGGATATCACTTGGATAATTATTTGTATTATAGTAAAAAACTTTCCCTAGTTTTTCTTTGTATTCAGACAATAACTTATTATACACCCCTTGTTCATCGGTCATTTTTTTAATCAGCGCATGATTATTAATCTGTGTATCAAATAACCGTGAGATAACAAGGTTATCTATCAACGATTGCCAAAAATCAAACAGTGTATTTGGGTTATTATTAAGGTCATTAAGACCTAATAAATGAGATGAATGAGTATCATTTTCTTTATTTAATTGTGTTGTCGGTATCATCACTTCATGACGATTTTGGCAAATGCAAATTGTCAAAGCTAGCATATAAATCCTTTTAATTGATTAGTTTATTGCTAATATCTTCATTTTATTAGCAGTATTAGATAATAAAGAAAAAAATAAAAATGATAAGCAAATTATTTTATAGTTAATCTTAATTTAGCCAAATAATCAGTCAGTTGTTCATTCTGAACACTTGAATTTCTTGATTTATTCATTAATAGCAATTCGCTTAGAGATAATCCCATCGGTTAATAAAATAGAATGAATATTTCATTTCTTTACGAAAGAAATCACCAAGATCTCAAGGGGTAAAAAAGGCGCCGAAGTCCCCTTAATCAGGGGATAGAATGAGAGAAATCTGTGATCTTTGTAACACAATTTTCTGACTTTCCACTTAATTTCGTTATCAACACAACAAAAACAAAATTTTCATATAATAAAAATTGGAATATATGTTTCATTAATGTATATCTATGTTATCGCCATGTTAAATATTGGTGACATCAAAACACAACATGTATTCATAATCAGTGGGAAGGGCAAAATGAAAAATATCATGAAATTAACCGCGCTGGTTGCTGTATTGGGTTTAACACCGAGTGTGATGGCTGAAAATGAACAAATTGTCTTTAGTCCGCCAACATTGGCCAGCCCGTTTGAAGTGCATATGCAGAAATCGGCGGTGAAAACCGCTAAAGAGTTAGGAGTCAATATTCAAGTCTTAGATGGGCAAGGTAGCTCACCTAAGCAGGTTGCTGATATTGAAAATGCGATCACACGAGGTGCACAGGGCTTTATTGTGTCACCTAATGATGTCAATGCCATTGCCGATGCGGTGGTTGAAATTCAAAGCGCTGGCTTACCGGTGGTGACTCTTGATAGAACCATTAATGCACAACAACCGGTGCCGCATTTTGGGGCTAATAATTACAAAGGCGGTTACGCCATTGCGGAATATGTCAAAAAGCAGTTTCCAAATGGCGCCGATCTGATCTTAATTACAGGACAACCTGGCTCCTCATCAAATATTGAACGTACGAAAGGGATCCGCGATAGCTTAAAAGAAGGGGGGAGTAAATACCGCTTAGTCGCTGACCAAAATGGTAACTGGATGCGAGCGGAAGGGATGCGCATCACCGAAAGTTTATTGCCTTCACTCGCGAAAAAACCGGATGTGATCTTATCTGCTAACGATGATATGGCCCTTGGTGCGATTGAGGCGCTGAGCGCGCAAGGTTATAAACCGGGCGACATTTTAGTGACAGGTTTTGATGCAAGTCCTGAAGCACTTAGTCGTATTAAGGAAGGTTGGATGGCTGTAACGGCAGATCAGCGCGCAGGCTACGCAGTAAAAATGGCGATGGGGCAATTGGTCGATAATATTCGTGACAAAAAAGCGATCACAGGCGCGGATTACCCTCCCACAATTATTAGCAAAGATAACCTTGATCAAGCGGAACGTATTGGTGAATTGAAATAGTCATTTACAGTGCTATTCAGGGCTCGGTGAGCCCTGTTTTCCTGAAAAGGAGTTTTTATGTCAGAGCCACTACTTAAAATTACAAATCTTGCCAAAAGCTTTTCAGGGATCTGGGCGCTAAGTCAAGCCCAAATGACAGTGATGCCAGGGGAAGTGCATGCGTTATTGGGGGAAAATGGTGCGGGTAAATCCACTTTCTTAAAGGCACTTGCAGGCGCTCAACCGCAAACCAGTGGTGATATTTGGTTTAACGGTGAATTGCTTTCCATAACAGATACCCCGATTGTTCGCCAACAAAAAGGGATTATTACTATCTATCAAGAATTTAATTTGCTACCGAATATGACGGTAGCGGAAAACATGTTTTTAGGGCGTGAAGCGCTAAAAATGCGTTGGATGGTTAATGAAAAAGTCCTTAATCAGGAAGCCAAAGCGATCCTTGATTATCTTCAATTGGCAATTTTGCCAACGACCCAAGTGGCACGGTTAAGTGTTGCCCAGCAGCAAATGATTGAAATTGCACGTGCACTGACGCTCAATGCTAAATTAATTGTGATGGATGAGCCTTCAGCGGCTCTAAGCGATACCGAAGTAGAAAGTCTGCATCGTGTTGTTAGGGAATTGAAAAACCGTGGGGTGAGCGTCATTTACGTGACACATCGCTTACATGAAGTTTTTCAGATATGTGACAAGTTCACGGTATTTCAAGACGGCAGATACACCGGATCGGGGAATGTGGCTGAGACCTCAGTACAAGAGACCATACGTATGATGGTTGGGCGGAATGTGATTTTTGAACGTAGGCCGGCCAGCGAAACATATCATCGAGACAAACCGATTCGCCTATCGGTGAAACATTTATCGAAAGCTAAGCCACCTTTAGATCCTCATGGTATCGCGCTTCACGATATTAGTTTTGATGTTCATGAAGGCGAAATACTGGGTATTGCGGGCCTTATGGGGGCAGGAAGGACTGAGGTGGCACGCTGTTTATTCGGCGCAGATAAATATACCACGGGTGAGTTTATCCTTGATGGTGAGCCTTATCAGCCAACGACCCCAATGAATGCACTGGATAAGGGGATTGCACTCGTTCCAGAAGATCGTAAAAAAGAAGGCGCCGCGCTGGGATTATCCATTCGTTACAACCTATCACTTTCAGCGTTATCACATCTACTTAAAATGGGGTGGATGGTGGATAGCAATAAAGAAAACGCCTTGATAGAAAGCTACAAACAAGCACTACAAATCAAAATGGCCAGCAGTGAACAAGAAGTGCGTAAATTGTCTGGTGGTAACCAACAAAAAGTCATTCTTGCACGGTGTATGGCCATGTCGCCAAAAGTATTAATTGTTGATGAGCCAACCCGGGGTATTGATGTTGGAACCAAATCGGAAGTTCATCAGGTTATTTTTGAGATGGCGAAAAAAGGCGTTGCGGTTATTGTTATTTCTTCTGATTTACCTGAAGTCATGGCGATTTCAGACCGGATCATCACGTTGAGCGAGGGCCGTTTAACGGGGGAGATTAAAGGTGATGATGCAACAGAAGAGAAGTTAATGATGATGATGGCTATTTGCCATCAAAACTCACCAGCAGAAATGGTCGTATGAGAGGTTTACATGTTACAACAACAATCTTCTACGGCGGTCGGCCGTAAAAAAATAGATTTCATCGCTTTTTTTGAGCGCTTTGGTGTCTTGATTTTTATGGTGCTGTTGGTGCTATTTTTTCAAACCCAAAACAGTAATTTTCTGACTGAACGCAATATCACTAATATTTTAACCGAAGTGTCTATCTATGGAATTATGGCCGTGGGGATGACGTTGGTGATTTTAACCGCTGGTATTGATTTGTCTGTTGGCTCAATACTGGCGGTTTGCGCGATGACAGCGGCGTTTGTGATTAAAGGTGATAATTTAGTCGGCTTAGATCTTAATGCTTGGGGAGGGATGAGCTGGTTAGTTGGATTAGCTATCTGCTTAGCGGTAGGCACAGGGATCGGGTTTTTACATGGTCTTGGGATCACGCGGCTGAATATTCCACCATTTATCGTCACATTAGGTGGCATGACAATTTGGCGTGGGCTGACATTAGTGATTAATGATGGTGCACCAATCTCAGGTTTTGATGCTGGCTATCGTTGGTGGGGGCGTGGGGAGCTACTGGGGATCTCGGTGCCTATTTGGATCTTTGCGATTGTGGCATTGATAGGCTATTTAGCGCTGCATAAAAGCCGCTGGGGGCGTTTTGTTTACGCAGTTGGCAGTAATCAAGAAGCAGCTCGGTTAGCAGGGGTGAACGTTAAACGTGTTCTTGTCAGTGTGTATGTGGTGATTGGCTGTTTAGCTGGGCTGGCTGGGTTTGTGCTGAGTGCACGTTTAGGGAGTGCTGAAGCGGTAGCGGGGATGACATTTGAACTGCGCGTGATCGCCTCTGTTGTGATTGGTGGTACATCATTAATGGGGGGATATGGTCGTATCGGAGGAACCATTATTGGCTCAATCATTATGGGAATATTAATTAATGGTTTAGTTTTAATGAATGTTTCAGCGTATTATCAGCAAATTATTACTGGACTGATCATTATTTTAGCTGTTGCTTTTGATACTTACGCCAAAAATAGACGTGGTGCCAGTTAAATATTTTCACTATTTATAAAAGATAAACGCCTTTTTATTTTAATAAGAAGGCGTTTATCATAAGAAAATAAGGATTTAACGCTAAGAAAATACAGGTTGATACTTTTTAACTTTTAGTGCTAATAATATTGATATCTTATAAAAATTCCACCTCAGATAGTTCCCTTGTGAAACTAATTAGTTTAATTTCATTCACTTATATTTTATCGATGCTATACTATTAGGGTTATTTTTGAATTTTGAGTAAAATTTAAAATAACCCATGCAGTCAACACTGGCTATGTTTTTGATATTCAGCTTATTGCTGAATTTAAATGTTGTAGTTAAGGAGTCGATATAATGGTAAGTAATAATGCAGCACGTCGCTTATTAGGAATGCCTTATAAGTTAAGTCGTTCTAAGAAAAATATTCGAGTTTCTGTCGTAGCAAAAGAAAATGTGACGGAACAGCTGCCCGCTGAATTACAAAATCAACCTGTAGTTGCGGCATTAAATAATAAAGCGACAGAGAAAAAAACCTACCACTCAACAACGGTATTCTATCCTGAATATGTTATTAGCTAATTAATTGAGTGAATGTTGACCCTCTGGCATTGCTAGAGGGTTAAAAACACCAAATGATATTCCTACCTCATTTCTTACTCTTTTTCTTGTAACCAGTACGACCGCTACCTCATCTTCATATTAGAATGGTCAATATGTGATTATTGTCACTATCTAAAATTACAAATAAACAAAATATTGAGACGTTTCCGATGAAAAAGTCATGGAACTTGGTTACATTGAATTGGCGTATAAATAGAAATAGGGTAGGTATTCCCGTTGGCTTATTTTAAATATTTAATTTTTTGTTTTTGTGTTATTTCAGTGGCAGGATGTTCGACAGGCTTTAGAACGGATGAAGAAAGTAACCGATTAAAATTTAGCATTCAACAAGCCAATACGATACCGATTAAAGAATCTGTAGAGGCGCTCTCCGCTGCTGATATGTTACCTGGCGATATTTTATTGTCTTCCGCAACGGGAATTAATTCATGGGGTATCCGTCTTTTTAGTATTAGCGGGGTGAGCCATGCCTCAATATATTTGGGGGCTGGTGAAGTAGCGGAATCTGTCGGCAGTGGCGTGAGGATCATTACGCTCGATCAAGCTATCTCGGACTCAAATAATATGGTGGTGTTGCGGCAAGAGGGGTTAACCTCTATTCACGCCCATAAATTACGTGAATTTTCTATGCAAAATGAAGGGGGCAAATATAACTTTAAAGGGATAGTGATGATAGCGCCTTGGATGGTGACAAAGCGCGTTTGTGAATTACCTTTTATTGGTCAAACGATCCGTAATTTTTGTTTGAGAACGTTAGCGACGGTACAGTTAGGTAGCGATGTAGACCAAGCTAACGGCTTCTTTTGTTCGCAGTTTGTCCTTGATGCCTATAAATATGCAGGACTTCCGTTATTTGAAGGGAATTCAGCGTGGATAACGCCAGCGGATATCCTTCATATGCGAACAGGGGATGTGCCGACCTTTGTTCCGACCCATCGTTTAAGCTATGTAGGGCACTTGAAATCTTGGAGTTTATCGAGTGCGCTTCACCTGAGATAAATATCGTCAATAAAGTGGGTTTGTGGCGACGTGTTAATGAAAAAAAAGGCCAACTCAGAGAAGTTGGCCTGCTAAAACTGGAAGCAATGTGAGCAATGTCGTTTACGAAAGCTTGAGTAATTTACTCAAGTATTCGTTAGGTAAAAGATAACCATTCTCATTTGATAAATCAACCCTTTTTTATGTCTTATTATGCGAATTTTACCCCCTATAAATTCGTTTTTATAAAAAATAATTAAAATTCAATGCGTTATTTTTGGCTCTTTTAAGGATAATTTGAATAAATTTTTATAAAACAAGTTAGTACTCGAAATAAGTTGTTCGTTATACTTGTCAGTATCCTTCCTACACCGTCAGCACAAAGGTCAATCTTTGATGAGAACATTACGCATTGGTATCGTAGGGTTAGGCTCTATTGCGCAAAAAGCCTATTTACCGATACTGAGTAAAACAGATAATTGGCAACTGATAGGGGCATTTTCACCAAATCAAAGGAAAGCAAAAATCGTCTGTGATAACTATCGTATTCCACTGTATTCAGATATAAAACAGCTGGCCCAGCAGTGTGATGCGGTTTTTGTACACAGTAGTACCGCCAGCCATTTTTCAGTTATTTACAGTTTGTTATCATACGGCGTACATGTGTATGTTGATAAACCGCTTGCTGAGACACTTTCCCAATCAGAGCAATTAGTGGACTTTGCACATAAACAGAAACGTTCGCTTATGGTTGGGTTTAATCGGCGCTTTTCACCTTTTTATCAAGAACTCAAACAACACCTCAGTCAAGTTGCTTCATTACGTATGGAAAAACATCGTAGTGACAGTCTAGGCCCTCAAAATGTCCGTTTTACTATGCTAGATGATTATTTACACGTTGTAGATACCGCTATCTGGCTCGTGGGTAGTGAAGCAAAATTATTGGGAGGCAATATTATTGCAACTGAGGAGCAAGCGTTATGCTATGCAGAGCATCATCTGAAAGTGAATGAATGTTTAGTGACGACATCAATGCATCGCCGAGCGGGTAGTCAACGCGAGCAAGTTGCAGCAATTTGTGATGGTGGGGTCTACCAAGTGACAAACATGAATCATTGGATGAGTGAAAGTCACGAGGGGATAAAACAAAAACAACCTTCTAGTTGGGAGTCGATATTGGTTCAACGTGGATTCGATGGGGCTATTCGCCATTTTATTGATGCGGTGAGCCATGGTAGCGAGCCTGACGTCAGTGGTGAGCAGGCGATTTATGCTCAACAAATGGTAGAGAAAATGTTAAGCATTGCGTAAATACTGTTCATTGTTTCTCAGCTCATAAACCATTCCATACCAGTCTTATATAGGATTAATATGTTAAGTTCGCATCAAGCTTCAGAAATTTTATTTGTTGCAGGTTTTGGTCCGATAACACGTGAGCCTAATGTAAGTTATGCTTTCTATGTTAAAACTTTAGGTTTACCTTTAAAGGCAATGGAAGGTAATCAGGATTATTTCACCAGCGAAGAAGAACAGCTTAGTGGCGTTAAACATTTTGCGTTATGGCCATTATCTCAAGCTGCACAATCTTGTTTTGGTGTCGATCATTGGCCGGAAACGCACCTTGTTCCTCAAAGCTGGATAGAATTTGAAGTCGCTAATTTATCAAAAGCCACTCAATGTTTTATTAATGAAGGTTATTCCATTTTAGTTAATGAGCGAATGGAACCTTGGGGACAAATGGTTACACGCTTACTTAGCCCCGAAGGAATGTTGGTTGGTTTAACCGTTACACCATGGTTAAGAGAATAATAGTTAATAATTTGTAGCGAGAGATCTCATTTATCTTGTTGTTTAAGAGACATTCTTGCGTATTTGATTATAATTTTGTTGTTAACTTAAATTCTTTTTTCTATCAGGAGGGGTTATGTATAAAACGATTCTGGTTCCTATAGATTTAACTGAGGATGAACTGACAAGTAAAGCTGTTCGCCATGCAGTTAATTTAGCTAAACAGTCTGGTGCGAAAATTCATTTGATCCATGTGCTACCAATCTCTTCTGCTATTATTAATGCGTATGCACTTGGTTATATGGAAATAAAAGACCGTGCAACCGTTAAAGCAGAAGAAGACATGAAAATGTTGATGGATACGATTGATTTACCACTATCTGATGTCAATTATACCATAACGTTTGGCTCACCTCGTGATGAAGTGATTAATACTGCAAAAGACATTAACGCCGATATTATTGTTATCGGTTCACGCCGTCCGAATATTTCTACACACCTCCTAGGCTCTACCGCAGCGGGCATTGTTCGTTACGCAGAAACCTCTGTATTGGTAGTTCGTTAATTTTTTAAATAAACCTATGCTGATATTTAGCATAGGTTTTATTGAACCCATTATTTTTTATTTTACATGATCGTCATAAAGCGATGAGTGATTAAACCTTTTTCTTTTATCTTGTTGGGTATCAGGTATTGAGTGTAACAGTTCAGCCGAATAGGCCCTATTTTTATTGGGAATGGTGAGCTTATTTATGGAAAAGTTTTCGCAAGAAGTTATCCGCATTGAACATTTCTTATTCAGGGTATTACGTTTTTATTTTTTGTCGCTATTGGTTTTTTTCCTTGGGCTGTTACCCGGTATTATTGGCTTTTATTTTATTGAAGGTCATTCTTTGATGGAGTCAATGCTTAATGCATTATCCATGCTAAGTGGGCAAGCAATAGAGCCTGCACCAATCACGCAAGGTGGGCGTTTTTTTATCGCAATATATGGGCTGTTTTTACAGAGCGTATTCATTATTAGTATTGGCTTAATTGTCACACCTTTTTTGCACCGCATCTTACATAAATGGCACTTAGAAGATAGTTAGCATATTGATAAAATTGTGAACTTGCTTTAACAAATCGTCTGGTAGCTCACGGCAGTTTGTTTTTATTAAGACTATACTTTTGGTGAACAAAAAAGATAAACATTCACAAAGTGTATCCTAGTTATCACATCGCACTAAGGGATCACAGGTGGATAATAGAATGATGACTAATTAATAGGGGTATCGCATGTACAATAAAATTTTGGTTCCCGTAGACATTTCTGAAGATATTCTGACGGATAAAGCATTAAAACACGCAATTTATTTAGCAAAAATGTCGGGGGCAAAAATACATCTTTTCCACTCAGTTCCTGATGTTTCAAGGTTCTCAATGAGCTATAGCTATCATTATGATCTTTTATCTTCATTTGCTAAAAAAGCCGTTGAACGTTCAGAAGAGCAGTTAAAAGAGATTATTGCTAAGATCGATTACCCACAAGAAGATATTTCTTACAAAGTCGCTTTTGGTTCACCGAGAGATAAAGTGTTAGCTGAGGCAGAAGAAATAGGTGCGGATCTGATTGTGATTGGTTCACGTAACCCGAGTATCACAACGCACTTACTAGGGTCAAACGCATCAGGCATTGTTTCTTATGCGAAAATATCTGTACTGGTAGTCAGATAACCCGCCAATACAATAAGGCCAGTATTATACTGGCCTTATTAACGCTCTAATCTTTAACGCAAATCTATTACCATCTTAGCCCAAAGCAAGGCTAAAATTCGCATCGAAAAAGCAGATGGTGCTTATTCATCCCTATTAAATCAATATAATAGAGATAAAAATTATTTACCTTCCACTGCCTCTTTAGCTGCTTTAATAGCTTGAATGCCTTGTTCACATGCTTGTTCTTGAGCATCTTCTGGATAATCAGCGAGTGCTTTTTTCGCTTCATCCAATTGATGTTTCATCTCAGTGATCCTTTCTTTAACATTAGGGTCATTTTTGTACTGCTCTTCAGCTTGTTTAACCAGCACATTCATTTCTTGGAAATAAGTATCGCAATTTTTTCCTGCATTCGCACCAAATGCAGCTAATAGTGCAGCAACCCCGAAAGCAACTGAAAATCTTTTTTTCATAATTTATTCGCTTTTTTGATGTAACAATAAAACGAGAATAGCATTCCATATTCAAAAAGACATCACCTCTCTTAATCAATATTTTCTACTGTAGGTAATTTTGCTGCATATTAGGAATTATCTGTAATAACAGCACCGCGTGAATAGCATAATTTGCAAAAAGATAAATGAGAATCATTCTTGACTCTGTTGCAATTGAAAGTGTACAGTTAAGTACACTTTTTTGTGGGGGAGCTAGGTATGCAAAATAAGACGATTATTGATACGGCTGAGTGGCCAGTTTGTGTAATCCATTCATTTCCAAAAACCTTAGATGAAACGCGTTTATGGTTAGAAGAAATGGATATGTTATTGGCAAGAAGGGCGCAATTTGTATTAGTTTATCCGCCGGTCAAACAGAGCAAAGAAAAACCGTCTGAGGAACATATGAATGCCATGAAATATGTTCGCCGTTGGTTAAAACATGCTAAAGAGCCGATGGTTGAACACTGCCGTGCAATGGTGGTGACGTTACAACCAGATGGGAGTGATAAAGAAGATATGGAACAAATGGCGCCGTTACTTTCTGCATTTTATGGGCCTGAAGTGTTTATTGAACATAACATCGCCGCAGCGAAAAAATATGCTACGGCATTGATTTCTTAATGACGATGACCGCTATTGGCTAATTTTACGAATATAACTGGCGATGATGTCCACTGAGAGCGCAATTTGTTGCGTGATAAATTCATCGCTAGGTTTAAAATCAGTGACACAGAAGGTTTTAATAAAAACATCTGCTTTTAACATTTCTAAAAATCGAGATGAAATACTTAATAGCGTTTGTTCGTTAACTTTCACTTCAGGTAATTCAAGGAGTTTCTCAGTTAATAGCCGATAACTACGTACTGGCCCTTGTTCAAAGAAAGCATGGCTAATTTCAGGAAAGCGGTTATATTCACCAAGGATCAAACGATATAAACCAATAGACTGTGGTTTAATCACATTCAGTAAAAACCGTGCGCCGTAAAAAGACAATACAGATTCAATGCTATGGAGAGAAGGGGGATTATGACTTTCATCATCGGCGAAAATATCGTCAATCATTGATGCAACGACCGCAGCGAATAATCCTTCTTTATCACCGAAGTTTTTATACAGCGTGGAACGAGAGCCTCCTGCACGCTCAATGATCATATCAAGTGTTGTTCCTTCAAATCCATATTGAATAAAAATTTCAGAAGCCGCACTAATTAATGCTTTATTACGACGCTGCCCCTTAGGGGTTTTAGCGAAAAATGGGCTACTCATGCAATACTCATCCTAGCATTATGATTTATCTAACTATTCTTATCATGAAAAGGCAAAGTTCGTGATGACTAATCATGCTTTAACCTGAAAGAGATCATAATTCAGGCTATTATTTCACTTTATGATGTTGCTAAAGGTTATCACGTTTAAATCGTTATCTAAATCATCGCAGTGGATTGGAGGAAAAATGAAAGGGGAGGCTATCGATGAGTTGCAAGGTATTCATGCGATTACCGAAACACAAAGGGAGATCACTCGATTATGTATACAGTGTGGCCTCTTATTATTACAACATGGTGCGGAGAGTATGCTGGTGGAGCAGCTTACCTGCCGCTTAGGGATTGCACTCGGGGCAGATCAAGTTGATAGTGCTATTTCCTCGAATTCATTAGTACTGACAACCATAATTGAAGGTCACTGCTTAACGTCAACGCGTCGTATTATTGACCGTGGTATTAATATGCATGTGGTGACAGAGGTACAGCATGCTGTCATTTTAGTTGAGCATCACCTTTTGGATCGCAAACAACTTGAGAAGAAATTGTCCTCAATAAAACCATTACGTTATCCACGCTGGATAATGGTGCTGATGGTTGCTCTATCTTGTGCCTGCTTTAGTAAATTAAATGGGGGAGGATGGGATGGCTCCTTAGTGACATTGATTGCGAGTGGTTGTGCAATGTATATTCGTCAGGTGCTGACTTCTCGGCAAATGAATCCTTTGATTAACTTTTGTATTACTGCTTTTGTGGCAACGTCTGTTTCCGGATTATTATTAAAATTGCCATTTTTTGCTCCGACAGCAAGTATTTCGATGGCAGCAAGTGTATTGCTACTCGTGCCGGGTTTTCCATTAATTAATGCGGTGGCCGATATGTTTAAAGGCCATGTTAATACAGGGTTAGCGCGGTGGATGATGGCGAGCTTACTGACGCTGGCGACATGTATTGGTGTTGTGATTGCAATGGCAATTTGGGGACTAAGGGAGTGGGCATGAGTTTTTTACTGGCACTTTTAGAGGATATGTTACTAGCGGCTATCCCTGCTGTTGGCTTTGCGATGGTATTTAATGTGCCGATCAAAGCATTGAAATATTGTGCTTTGTTAGGGGTTATTGGTCATGGCTCACGTATGACTATGATGACACTTGGCTTAAATATTGAATGGGCAAGTTTTATTGCCGCTATTCTTATTGGCGCGATTGGTATTCAATGGTCTCGAACATGGTTAGCACATCCTAAAGTTTTTACGGTTGCAGCAGTAATACCGATGTTTCCGGGGATCAGTGCTTATACCGCAATGATCTCCGTCGTCAAAATTTCTCATTTAGGTTATACCCCTGAGTTATTTGAAACCCTTGTGACCAACTTTTTACGAGCATCATTTATTGTTGGGGCCTTATCAATTGGTCTATCCCTTCCTGGTTTGTGGTTATATCGTAAACGCCCAAGTGTATAAAAAAACAAGAAACGCCTTCGGTAAATGTGATATTCAAGAAGGCGTTTGATTGACTTTATTTACTATGGCAACCTAGCCTTTATTCAAAATTAATCTGATATCTCTTTCAATAGCTTTTACTATAAGTTGTTAGATTGATTAATAAACAATTCCTGTTATTAATTAGAATTATTAACATAACTGAATTGCTCTAATATGGAGTAGTTGTGCAATTTTATCGTGGTAAGTCGGTTGTTTCTAATATTCATTAGCTGCAAAAAAGCTTATATTCGGTTGTGTGGTACTGGCATAAGAAAATATGCAGTATATTACAGGATGCACTAACGCATTTAAGTTAATTGTTTATTATCAAAACATCAGTGGTGTTATTTTGAATAAAATATTCGCTTCATTGTACCCAAAATGGGTATTGTCATTCTTTTTATTAATATTTACTTTCCCGCTTATCGCTGCGCCAGGACAGTTTGATGAAGCGAAATTATTAAGTAAAACTAAAGTATATCTGGATCAAAACAATCAAGGTGAGGGAACACTTTACTGTGGTTGTAAATGGGAGTGGGCCGGTAAAAGTGGTGGGGTAGTCGATTTAAACTCGTGTGGTTACCAAGTCCGTAAACAGCAAAATAGGGCAACGCGTATTGAGTGGGAACATATTGTTCCGGCATGGGTATTTGGTCATCAGAGACAATGTTGGCAGAACGGTGGACGTAAAAACTGTGTTTCAACAGATCCTATCTTTCGTAAGATGGAAGCCGATATGCATAACCTTGCACCATCAATTGGTGAAGTAAATGGTGACCGTAGTAATTTTAGCTATGCTCAACTTCCCTCTAATGCGCAATATCCTTATGGTCAATGTCGTAGCCGAGTTGATTTTAAGCAACGCGTTTTTGAACCTAGAGATGAAGTGAAGGGGCAAGTGGCTCGTGTCTATTTTTACATGCATGACCGTTATAACTTGTCGATGTCACGTCAACAGCAACAACTATTGATGGCATGGGATAGACAATATCCGCCGAGTCAGTGGGAAAAACAACGTGACGAACGCATTGCTGCAATCATGGGGCACCATAACCCCTTTGTCACGGGGGAAATGAAATGGGAGCTTGGGCATAAAAATAGTGCTCAAGGGATTAAGCAAGTTGATAATTTATCGCCTGCACCTACAAAAGAGACACCAAAACCTCAAGCATCTGAAACCAGTACTCAAGTAAAAGGTAATCGTAACTCACATAAATACCATTTAGCACATTGCTCTGGTTTTAAAACAACATCCGATAAAAATGCAGTGATGTTCAGCGATGAGTTAGCCGCACAAGCCGCAGGCTATGAATTGGCAGGTAACTGTAAGCCTTAAAAGGTGTTTTTAAGGTAAAGTAAAAAAACACCCCAAAGTTGTACTACAACGTTTGGGGTGCTGCTCATCACTTTTGGTTTTTTTATATTATTTTTCGCTGACAATTTTGCCATTAATAACGGCGGATTTTTGAACGAACTGCCCATTTTCATCAAATTCAGAGATAAAACCTTGCGGTTCACCATCTTTGAAAACACCGGAAGCATAAACGTTGTTGCTTGGGGTGTCGTGATAAACTTTAAATGGACCTGTAAGTTTTCCGTCAGTAGCGGTCATTTCGATATCCTTACGACCATTTTCATGGTAAATCCGTACTAATCCATTCACTTTACAGTTTTTAACTGGCGTATACATTTTAACGTTACCATTCTCATAGAATGACTCAATGTAACGATCTAAACACCCCTTTTTAACCCAACTTCTGGTTTCCAATTGGCCATTATCGTAATGAAATTCATAAGCGCCTTCAGGTGTGCCTTCTGGCGTTTTAGTTGAAGGAAATTCAATACCTTTGAGTTCACGAAGTGCATCTAGATCAGATTTTGAAGATGTTGGTGTGAGTAGTTGACAACCAGAGATAAGTAGAGCAAAGGAGAAAAGTAAAGTTGGTTTTAATAAGTGTTTTTTTATCATGATGTCCCTATTGAGGTAAATATGAAAATTTCAGTTAGGCACTGGAAAATAATATTTTTCCTATACCTATCAATAAAATATAGTCATATTTAGTTAAATATCAGTCAGAATCTTCTTAAGCTATGATAAATACGGAATAATTGCAGAGAATAAATGTTAATTTATTGTTGCAAACAAAATATAGACGGGGGTATAGTCTGTTTATAAGGAATAAATGCAACATGATAAAAAGTCGGGTGTGTAATATTTTTACGGTTCGTCATAATAGTGTCATATAAATTCATTAGTTTACGGGTGTGATCCAGCAGGGAGGAACTAATGGGAACTAAGTCTTTGTTAATGCTTTTACAAGGCCGGTTACTACTCCATCATGAAATTGTCATGGTGAGATTAGTAACCGGTTTTTTTATTGCATGTTCAACCAACATGAGCTTGAAGGGAGCTCCTCTCTGTTCTGAATAGTCCGTCATTTGAATTGACTTTAACGATACCTGGAAGGGTTAATACTATGAGTAGACAGAAAGCTGCAACAAAGACGCGTCGTGAAATGAAACGGTCATTACGTAAAGAGCGCTCAGGTCGTTACGAAATGGCAAGTGTGGCCTCTTTTGCTGATTTTACGGGGATTGAACCTATTGGTATGGCGAAAGAGCGGCGTGATACATCGCCGATTACTCCACGCAATGATGCGCAAAAGCTCTATATTAATTCGATTAAACACAAGCAATTAATTTTTGCGAACGGTGAGGCGGGTTGTGGCAAAACCTATATTAGTACTGCACTGGCAGCAGATGCGTTAATCAATAAAGATATCAACAAAATCATCGTGACAAGGCCTGTTTTGCAGGCAGAAGAAGATCTCGGTTTTCTTCCGGGTGATATGGCTGAAAAATTTGCGCCATATTTCCGACCCGTTTATGACGTGTTAGTGAAAAGGCTTGGTAACTCCTTTTTGCAATACTGTTTACGGCCTGAAATTGCCAAAGTTGAAATTTCACCTTTTGCTTACATGCGTGGTCGCACATTTGAAAATGCGATTGTCATTCTGGATGAAGCTCAAAACGTTACTGTTAGTCAGATGAAAATGTTTTTAACGCGGTTAGGGGAAAATGTCACTGTTATAGTGAATGGTGATGTGACGCAATGTGATTTACCTGATGGCGTTATATCTGGTTTGGCAGATGCCTTACAACGTTTTAGCAGTGATGAAATGGTCTCAATGGTTAATTTCACGGTAGATGATTGTGTGCGTTCAACGCTTTGTCATCGAGCATTATTAGCTTATAGCCATTAAGTGATGTGATAGCCCCAGTTGTTAGCCAATAAAACTGGGGCTATTTGCAAATCTAATGATGATTAATGATGCAGCATTTCATGGACAATTTGTTCATCATTAAGCGAATAGGGGTAATAAGTTGGCCAATTATCCATTTGTTGTAATAGTTTTTCGTGGGATTCATTCCCCATATAGAGGTGAAAATGCCCTGAGGCCTGCGGTTCAATAATATGGTCACTAAATTGGATATATTTCGGTGCTTTTGAGTGTTTGTCTTGGCATTCGAATAAATAACGAACCCCTTTTTTACCGGAAGTATAATGGAGGATTTTAAAACCGGAATAGTGGTATTCACAACGGCTGATTTGACCATTCTGGGTAAATTCAATAATGTTATTCTCAATACTGATATTCTCAACGTCCGTTTGATAACCTTTTTTATAATAAGCGCGATACTCATCGACGGTTTTGTCTTTATTGTTTTTTGCTTTATGCTCCAATACGGGATCGAGTTTGCCAGTTATTAATAATGGGTAAATTGACTCCCAGATGCCATCCCAATCACTGAGCTTTCTATCTTTTACATCAACATCATTAAAAATACCTTTACTTGCTTGTATCGCTTTTTCGGATTGCGGGTGAGCATGACTATGAGCTTGTGTATTAAAGCTAACAAAAAGTGCACTGAGACTTAATGCAGCGGCAATAAGGGGTTGCTTATTCATTGAAGGTTCCTATAGTCCATAATAAATTAAAGTTATGTTATAACATAACACTTGATGAATGCAAAAATATTTTTGGGTTGAATAGGGGGGGGTGGGTAAGATTGAGCTATTGGAAACTAAAAACAGGCCACGTTAATGGCTGTTTTTAGGGAAAAGTACTCGAAGAGAGGGCTTTAATAGTTGGGTTTTCTAATCTGCTGCTCTTTATAAATCTCTTGGTTTTTCTTGATTGTATTTAATACGCTATCTTCATATGGATCATTTTTCGGTTGACTATCCTTGTGAGCAGAATTGGGGGAAGTGGCGCATCCAGACACGAGGACAGCAATAATAACTAATAACCCTAAACGCATATAAACCTCCTAAAATGAAAAGGACTAACATAATTCAAAATATCAATTTTTAAAAACCAGCTGGCTAATCAATATATTTAATTTATGGATAAATAGCCAGATAGCATACTTTGAAGTTTTTATTCAATGGATTGTTTATGTGGAATCTTTACACAATAATAAAGTGATGGTGAATGCCATCACTTTTCATCAGTAGAGATTAAATATTAATCATCAGGATTATCCATCACATGATGTCTTTCTTGATGATAACCTTCTTCATCGTAACCATAACGCCAATAAGGTATCGCATAAATACTTTCACGACTAACCCCTTTTTCGCGGCGAATAAAACGGCGTAAATCGCGAATAATTTGGTCTTCCCCGGCAATCCAAAATGATGTATCTTCGGTCGGGATATCCCAAGATTTGAACGTATTAATTAGCTCATTATTTTTACTAATATCACCACAAATCCATATTACCTCGATACCAGCAGGTTTAGTTAATTCGCGAATATCGCCTTGGTGATCTAAACGTAAAACGACTTTACCTGTCGCATTTTCAGGCATTTTTTCGAGTAATGCTGCAATCGCTGGTAATGAGCTTGAGTCTCCTGCCATGAAATAGTGTTGCGTATGAGGTAATAATGGATCAGGCCCTCCTGGATTGGTTATCCCCATCCAGTGACCTTGTTCCGCATCGCGAGCGAATAAATATGCTGGTCCTGAAGCGCCATCATGCATGGCAAATTCAACGTCTATTTCTTTAACCTCTGGGCGGATTGCTCGAACGGTATATGTACGCACAAAGGGGCGTGGCTTATCTTCTGGCCAGCGGCGCCCTTGTTCACTGAGTATTGGTAATGCAGGCTCGCTTTTTAAATCAGGGGCGAGAAAAATTTTGATATGACCACCTTCACATTGCGTTGGATAGTCACCCAGTCTTTCTCCCGTAAAGGTAATGCTGCGAATAGAAGGGCTGATATCTGTAATGGATTTGACCTGAACAAGCTGCGGTGGCGCCGGGCGGTAAATATTCTTTTCGACGGGTTTGTCACTAGCCACAGGCGGTCTCCTTTTAGTTATGATAATGATAAAATTATTATTTGGTAATTGTTATCATTATCATATCATGGTTTTATTGAATATAAATAACCGGAAACCAAACATTTTTATATCCAAAAAAATGCCACATTCGTCAGAAACGAGTGTGGCATTTGTGTGAGGGGGATTACTTGACTTTCATCCCCGCGGCAGTCATTAACAACCTAAATACGGAAGAGAATGCAAATAGCGCCAGTACACTTCCTAACCAAATAATCGCCATCCAACCTATCTTTTTCCACCAAGGTGATGAAATAGCCTGATCAGTGGTAACCTTGGTCTGGGGTAATTTTTCCTCTGAAGACATAGTAACTCCAATAGGTATAAACCAAAATAATAGGGATAATAAATAGAGCGCCAACAAGCATAAAACCTAAACTTTCCATTGGCCCAGCCGCATCACGGAAACTGATGGCGGGTGGAATGAGATTTGGCCAAATACTGATCCCTAACCCCGTAAAACCAAGGAAAATTAATAGCAACGCAGCTAAGAAAGGAATGCTATCCCATTTTTGTCGTTTGGCGCTTTTTAGCATGACCCAAACACACCACACGACTAATAATGGAACTGGCAGGAAGAAAAAGAGATTTGGTAAGCTAAACCAACGGCTATAAATCGCCTCATTGAGAACAGGTGTCCATGCACTGATGATAACAATCACAGCCAACATCACGAGTGTTAATGGTCGCAATAAACGGTACATGGTTTGGCGCAAATGACCTTCAGTTTTCATGATCAGCCAACCGCAGGCCAGTAGTGCATAAGCAACCACTAAACCAAAACCACAAAATAGTGGGAACGGTGAGAACCAATCGAAATAGCCGCCCATATACACACGGTTTTCAACATGGAAGCCTTGAATAAAGGCACCCACAACGACGCCTTGAACAAAAGTGGCGAAAATCGAACCCCAAATAAAGGCGTGATCCCAATGTTTACGATGCGACTCATCCGCTCTAAAGCGGAACTCAAATGCCACGCCTCGGAAAATCAAGGCTAATAACATAAAAGTTAGAGGAATCGATAAGGCATCAAGCACAATGGCATAAGCGAGCGGGAAAGCGCCAAATAGCCCCGCACCGCCTAATACTAGCCAAGTTTCGTTGCCATCCCAAACCGGGGCGACACTGTTCATCATCAAGTCGCGATCTTGGCTATCTTTAAGGGCTGGGTACAAGATACCGATTCCTAAATCGAAGCCATCCATCACGATATACATCAAAATACTAAAGACAATGATGACAAACCAAATGAGTGGTAAATCAATGCCCATGAGCTGTATCCTCCTGAATCCCTTTACGAATTAATTTCATCATGTACATATAGCCGATACCGAACACACTGCCGTAAACAGCAAAGAAAGCCAGTAGACTAATACTCATATGCATTTCACCATGCGCACTGACAGCGTCCGCAGTTCTTTGTAGCCCATAGACGACCCAAGGCTGACGACCTATTTCAGTGGTAAACCAACCAGCTAAGATAGCGATTAGCCCTGATGGCGCCATGACGAACATAAAACGCAAGAAAACTTTCGATTCATAAAGGTTTTTGCGATAACGCAGCCATAACCCCCAAACACCAGCCGCAATCATTAACAAACCTAGCCCTACCATGACACGGAATGACCAGAACACCATGAAGACATTTGGTCTATCTTCGGGTGGATAATCTTTCAACGCAGGAACTTGCTTATCAAGACTATGGGTCAAAATGATGCTCGCAAGATAGGGAATTTCGAGTGCGTATTCGGTTTTCTCTTTTTCCATATTAGGAATACCGAAAAGGATCAATGGGGTGGCTTCACCTGGTTTATTCTCCCAATGACCTTCCATAGCCGCGACTTTGACGGGTTGATGTTTTAGGGTATTTAACCCATGAGCATCGCCAATAAGGGCTTGCAGAGGCGCTAAAATTAAAATCAGCCATAATGACATGGAAAACATTTTCTTCATGGCAGAAGATTTATTGCCTTTAAGCAAGTGCCAAGCTGCTGAAGCACCAATGAAAAATGCGGCTGCAAGGAATGCCGCTGTGGTCATATGCAATAACCGATAAGGGAATGAAGGATTGAAAATAACGGCTAACCAATCAACGGGAACGATGCGGTTATCGATAATTTCAAACCCTTGCGGTGTTTGCATAAAGCTGTTTGATGCAAGGATCCAAAACGTTGAGATGATAGTACCGAGAGCAACCATGCAGGTTGCAAAGAAGTGCAATTTTTCACCAACACGGTTCATACCGAATAGCATGACACCAAGGAAGCCCGCCTCTAGGAAAAAAGCAGTGAGGACTTCATAAGTTAGCAATGGCCCTGTGATACCACCGGCAAAGTCGGAAAAAAAGCTCCAGTTAGTTCCGAACTGGTAAGCCATCACCAAGCCAGAAACAACCCCCATACCGAAATTGACCGCAAAGACTTTCGACCAAAAATGGAACAATTTTATATAATCACTATCCCGAGTTTTCAGCCACAAGCCTTCGAGTACCGCGAGGAAACTCGCCAGCCCGATGGTGATCGCTGGGAAAATAATATGGAACGAGACTGTAAACGCAAATTGTATACGAGCCAGTTCCAGCGCAGTTAGTCCAAACATATTGACCCCTGATTGGAATTGATAATGCGCACATCACAGTTTCGTTTTTTCCGTTAGCAATGTTGGTGCTGTTCCGTAGCAAAAATAATCATTGAAACGACAGGCTTGTGAAAAAAACCACAAACCTAACGAAAAAGTTTTGTGCTTATAGTTAAAAAAAAGTCAGGTGAATGTATGGATAAGTAGAACATGAGACGATAAACTATAATAGTAACAATTTTTGAGTTATTAACTATAACAGTTGAGGCGGATATGACGCGATACGAACAACTGGCTGCACAAATACGCCAACAGATTGAAGATAATATCTGGCAAGTTGGCGATAGATTACCGTCACTTAGGGAAAGTGTAAAACAATCAGGTTTGAGTTTAATGACAGTTGTACAGGCTTACCAATTGCTCGAAAGCCAAGGTTGGATCGCTGCAAGGCCACAATCAGGGTACTATGTTGCTCGTCGAAATACGAATTTTGCGGCAGCAAAGGGAGGAAAAGGCCTGCATCTTAATGAAAATGTTGAGATCAACGCCTCTATTTTTGGTGTTTTGCAAGCTTGTAAAGATCCTGACATTATTCCATTTGGCTCAGCATTCCCTGAACCGGCACTGCTTGATGAACCGAAATTAGGGAAAACTCTCGCGTCAGTGGCTCGGCGTTTAGCGAGGTTTAATACGACAGCGAATTTACCGCCGGGTAACGAGCAATTACGCCGTAATATCGCTCAGCGCTATGCCAGCCAAGGGATCCATGTTGCCCCCGATGAAATTGTGATCACGGCTGGTGCGATGGAATCACTAGTATTAAGCCTACAATCGGTAACCCAACCGGGAGATTGGGTGGTTATCGAATCACCTGCCTTTTATGGTTCATTACAGGCTATTGAACGCCTAAAATTAAAAGCGATCGCCATTAAAACAGATCCGTTATTTGGGATTGATTTGGACGCATTGGAAGATATTGCCGCAAAATACCCCATAAAAGCCTGTTGGTTAATGACGCATTACCAGAACCCACTTGGGGGCACGATGCCGCCAGCAAATAAAAAACGGCTGGTGGAGATCTTGAATAAAAATCAAATTGTTTTGATTGAAGATGATGTGTATGGCGAATTGTACTTTGGTAATCAACAGCCGATCCCTGCCAAAGCTTTAGATACTAAGGGTAACTTTTTCCATTGTTCGTCATTTTCGAAATGTTTAGCACCGGGGTATCGGGTCGGTTGGGTGGCAGCAGGACAACACGCGACAAAAATTCAGCATTTACAGATGATGAGTACTGTTTCTGCCAGCGTTCCAACACAGCTGGCGATCGCGGAGTACCTTACTCAGGGGGGATATGACAACCACTTGCGGAAACTACGTCAGACAATGGAGCAGCGGCAACACCAAATGTTAGGCGCAATCGCACAATATATGCCGCCTTCCGTTAAAGTGAATACGCCAAAAGGGGGCTATTTTTTATGGTTAGAATTCGAACCACCTTTTAATGCGGTACGTCTCTACCAATTAGCCCTTAAGGAAGGGATAAGCATTGCGCCTGGCAGTATGTTTTCAACCAGTGATCAGTTTAACCATGCGTTTAGACTTAATACTTCATTTACTTGGAATGAACAGTTAGAACAGGCGATGAAAACATTAGGGCGTTTATGTTATTCATTGATTACCGAGAAACGTGGTTAGTCACATTTTAAGTGTCGAAACATTGCCCTAAGTCACTAAGTTTGCCACTCTTAATTATCATAACGGATAATTGATTGCTCGGGGGAATGTATGAAAATTAAATGTTTTGATGCGGCAGAGTTACCCATTGAAGAATGGCAAGATAAGTGTGGGAACAGCGCTGAAGTTTTTTGTTGGCCTGTCGCATCTGACTTTTCGCTTCGAGTAAGCATTACACAAATCAATCAATCGAGTGTTTTAAAACAGCACGCTGAAAGTGAACAATTTTGTATTTCTTTGGATAATGGTCAACTGTCTATTCGAGATCAACAAAAGACTAAGCATTCCATGGCAAAAATTGGTGACGCTTTTCATTCCGAGGGGGAACAATTGATTGAACTTGAATTAAGAGGCTCCCCAGTCCGTTTACTTAACGTATCGGTTAACCCTGAGCGTTGGCGAGTTAAAAGCCATGTGATTGCACAAGAACAACGTTTGCCAATAGGGCAGGCAGGGATAGTGTATGTCTTAGCTGGAGAATGGGATGTCTCTGGGGCGAACTGTAAAATTATGGCCGTTAATCAAGGGGGCTGGTGGCTACCTGACATTGGGGAAGGGCATATTACGCCTCGTGTGGCAGGTAGCAAATTAATTTGGGTTGATATTACAGTCTGTTAGCTATTGGCTAAGCCAATCGCCGCGAGTGACAACATGCCTCCAGCAACGCCTTCCGTTAGACGGCGACGCTTATCGCTGTAATTTCCTTTTTTATGTACGGTGGCAAATACCATACCAATCATGCCATAAATCACGATACATGAGGCAATAAAGGACGTTGATAAAATAATAGACTGAATAGCAACACTGTCCGAAGAGTGAATAAAATTAGGTAAAATGGCAAAGTAGACTAAGAGTCCTTTGGGGTTAAGAAAGCTAGTTAGAAAACCTTTCAGAATGACACCTTTAGATGACGCTGATTTTAGCGTTATCTGGCTTGGTTTCATGGCAGATAAGATCATTTTTATGGCTAAATATGCGACATAAGCGACACCGACCCATTTAATAGTATTAAATAAGCGTGGTGACGCAGCCACTATCGCAGCGAGACCTAAAGCGGCTAGGATAGCATGCATAATATAGCCCGAGATAATGCCAATATTAGCTTTCCATACAGCAGATACGCCTCCCGATAGCCCTTGCGAAGAGATAAAAAGAATATCAGGACCCGGTGTACAAATAAGCGGGATCACCGTCGCACTAAACAGAATAATTGATTGTAGCTCCATCTGTATGCCTCATAGATATCATTTGATTATTGTTGTTGAGTTTAGCAAGTTAGCTTGAGGGAAATTATAATGATTTCATTGTAATATTTGGTCATTTTATGGGTAATAATGGATTTTAAATTTAGCATTGAATATCAAAAATCGTTAAACCATAGGAAAATAATGCCAATCAAATAGATACGGGTAAGTTGGCTTGCTCAAACTTTATTAAGGAAGATGCAAGAGGGTTAAATTACTGGCTAAATCACAAGGCAAAAAAATACACTTAATATTCAATGAACTAAGTCATTAACTATTAAATGTATGATAGGTTAAAATATAAAAAGTACTTATTTTTTATTAATAGGTTATTTCATCAATTAGGGTAAGCTATTTTTAGCCAAACTATTTCATATTAGCATCGATTACTTGATAAAAAGCGTTGGCTGTATCCGCAATCGTCCAGACACCAAGAATAATTTGGTATCCTGTACGTTTTGGAATATTACACTCTATTCTTACGTTATTTTTGGGTACATTTCCTCTATCTTGTTGTTCACAAAACGGTTTTAAATCAAAATCATTACGTGTTAATGGTTTATTTGGATCCCAATTTTGTTTAGTGATAAAAAATTGCCATGATGTCGTTCTGTGTGATGCAGTTAATGTCCAAGAAAATACATTTTTACCACTAGATACATTCACTTTATGCCAACGACTGTTCGACTGTTCATTTAACTGAGAAAAATTGGCATTACCTCCACTTGCGATTTGACCATCCTTTGGCCCCCTTTCTGGGAAACCTTTAGGGCCTTCAACCGATTGAGGCTCATATTGAACGGCACCACACATTTTATTTAAATTGCCACCCATGGATGAACAAAGAAAAGCGCGGCTTGGTGGATTATCGATATAACCATGGCGAAGTACGTTATTATCAGCTAATGCTGACATTGAAAGGAAAAGCATTGATATAGCAATAAATGTTGTTCTCATAGAAGTATCCTCATGTAAAAATTAACAACCATATTTAAATGATGTATAACCTATAAAGAATGAACTCTCTGTTGTTATTTTATTAAACTAATTCGGTTATCTAGATGCGTATACTTTTTATTATGTGTTTATCAAAAGCTAATGAAAAATATTGAAAATAGCCCAACTAAAAACATAAATTATCACTAGTAGATACTAAAATGTTGGCTATTGTTTTTTCTCTATTACCATCCCCTCTTTTTAGGAAAAGAGTAGTTAATATTTATCAAAGATAAATAAAAGTATTAAAATGCATTATGAGGGCAAATAACTCTCACATACAGTTTGCTCAGTCAATATATGTATTGTTTTTGTCTATGGCCTCCTAAATTATACAGAATGGTGAAATTTTCATAAAACATACTGATGAGAAAGTGGCTTTAAATATGCCATATAGTCTTATTTCGTCAGCTTATTGATCAGTTAACCAACAGTGCCGATACCATCATAGCAAGTTCCACGCTCTTTCAAATGTTTCATCATCATAAGGTTGTGTTCCATTTTCATGCTTAATAATCGATTTAGCGAGTTTTATTAAAATTGATTTGTTTTCAAGATTAATAAATGTATTGGGGGATACATTTAGCGCTTTAGCAATATCATTAATATAATCGCTTGTTTGATTTTCATTGCTAGGTGCCCATCGACTAATTAATTGAGATACGGTTTGCAATGAGTATCTACGTTGATAGGTACGCAGTAACGCGAATAGTGCTCTGATACCATATTCTGAAGATTCAAATCGACAAAATCGTTTTTCAATAGATTTATCGTGTGGTAGTTGCCCCTTCCAATGATTGGCTTCATTGTATTCAATGTTACCGGGGTTATTGTTTCTGATGCCTCGAGAGATTTTAATCATGGATAAATTCTCCAATTCTAATGTTTAAATAAAAATGATACGAACATTTTTAATTAATCTATCAGTCCTAAGTAATAGGATTTATATTTATGTAATGATTTTAATTATATTAAAAAAGTGTTGGCGCAAATTATTAAAATTAAGTCATAAGACTCAATGAGCAGAAGAATACTGCTCATTGAGTAATACAAAGAGAAAATGAGATAAATTAAATTATAGATAAAATCATATTTACGATTAAATCAAATAAGTAAAATTGATTTTTATTACTATAAATAAATTACCGAATTATTATCTGATGTTGGCAGTGAATTACCATCATGATCAGCTGCACCTGTGTCAATATTAGGGGTTGCTGCGCTAGCAAGGCTAAATTCATTTCCTTCACTATTGGTTACCTTAAGAATATTAACATAGGCCATTGCAGTAACTTCCACATTAGGATATATGCCAGTTACATTCATATCAATATGAACCTTTCCGTTAATTTGTTGAGTAGTTGATAGCTCATCTAAGGTTGCGTGTATTTCTTGTCTATGAGTTTCGACACTAAAGTTAGCTGAAACCCACGCAAAGAAAGCAGTAAGACCTGCGCCAAATTTATATTCATTAAGCAGCTGTTGATACTTAGCCGACGATTCAAGGCTAATAATACTAAAATCCATGTCACCTTGTAATCGAACAACAGCGCCTTGGCCTGAGACAGTCGCAGAAATACCTCTCATCATTCCTTTCTTTTTTGAAACCTGCCAAGAACTCACATTACTATTGTTTGTCTTTACTGCTCCAATTGCAATATCGTTTATTTCGGAGAATGTTGTAGTCATTTTAATACCCTTAGTTTTAAATAAAGTGATGTTGTGGTGCTATTAAATAGATTAGTGGTTTATGCTATAAAACCACACACTATCTAATGGCAATAATACTATTTGATATATTGTATTGATAATGTGATCGATAACGGATTTTTGTGTTGTTATATTGTTTCTAATTGAGATAAATATTCAAATTATTGTTTTTTTTGAGTATTTAGATCAAAATACTTATAGCTAAGTATTTTTACTTGAAGGATTTATTTTCACTGTCAGCGATATTTGCGGATAGTCTTGTAATTTTTTGAAAAATAACTAATTTAGTTGAGTGTTCTACTTGTTGTTTTATCTGATAAAATATGGCTGTATCGTTTCTTAGCTTGATGTTTATAGAGCGAGGTAGCGTGCGATTTCGAGATATTATGCTTTTAAATATGGGAATGATGGCAGATGGTGTCAAAACCATGGCGAATGACTTTGCTAACGTCACTATATAGTTTTTTTAAAAAATTATAATTATTTGGTATTAATTTTGGTGATCCTTCTTTTAATTGAAGATTAATGGGAAGGTGTGTTTTATCATTATGTTATAAATAGAGGGTAATAATTTTTATCACTATTAATGCTAGCAAATGAGAGACTTGTTTCTCCTGAACAAGATTCAGATACCGTATTGAGTATTTGGGGAGCCTCAAACCTTAGGGGAATTGCTGTATTTATCATGCTTAGTCATTATTGTGGGTTTTTCAATTGAAAGCTTGCTTACCAATAGGTGCTTTTTGATTACGTCAAAGAGAACAAATCAAATCAATTGTATGATATAAAAATATCGCCATGTACCATTAATAATCTCAAACATAAAGCACCATTATTTTAATATCGAAATGACTACTTCGATTTATAGCGATAAAGGTAGATAGCCACAATATTACTCATAATATGCTTCAATGAATATTTCCTGAAATTTATACTAGGTCATTTTAGTGTTAACAATGACTAAAATCATAGCGTATCATTTAACAGCAAACATAAAAATGATAGTCGACGATTCGGCTTACTCTCCGTAAAACTTAAGATAGGCGCTTAGTCGCAAAATAGAACTACGAATGAAACCAGTGCGACCTTCTTCTTGATGGATAGATTATGTCCATGTTGCGAACTTGGCTGGCAGTGATTGATGTAAATTCCTCACGACACGTCAGAGAAGGGATAGTATCATGACCAGCCATTAGCTTTTTTACATTTTATTCGGAATTTTCATTGTGACCTCATTTGCTGAACTTAACACGCTACCTGAAGAACAACTTGCTAACCTTACTGAGCTAGGTTACGTAACAATGACGCCAATTCAAGAGGCTGCGTTACCAGCGATCCTTGCAGGCAAAGACGTCCGTGCTCAGGCAAAAACGGGAAGTGGTAAAACCGCTGCTTTTGGACTGGGTCTGTTACAACACATCGATGCGAAACAGTTCAGTACACAATCACTGGTATTGTGCCCGACTCGAGAATTAGCAGATCAAGTCGCGAGCGAACTGCGCCGCTTAGCACGTTATATGGCAAATATTAAGATCTTAACACTTTGTGGTGGTGTGCCATTTAGTGTGCAACGAGATTCCTTAATCCACGCGGCTCATATCATTGTTGCCACGCCGGGGCGACTTCTTGACCACTTGAACAAAGAAACCGTAAAACTGGATACATTACAAACATTGGTATTAGATGAAGCAGATCGCATGCTGGATATGGGATTTGCTGATGATATTGATGAAGTGATCAGCTATGCGCCCATTAGCCGTCAAACACTATTATTTTCAGCTACGTGGCCAGAAACAATTACAGCAATGAGCCAGCGTATCCAACGTAATGCAATAACGATTGAAATCAATTCAGTTGATGAATTACCTGCTATTGAACAACGGTTTTATGAAGTCGCTCGTCATGAAAAAATAGATTTATTACAAAAACTGTTAAGCCAACAGCAACCCGCATCTTGTGTGGTATTTTGTAACACAAAAAAAGATTGCCAAGCGGTGTATGATGCACTAAATGAGTGCCATCAAAGTGTTTTAGTATTGCATGGTGATATGGAACAACGTGAGCGAGATCAAACGCTTGTTCGTTTTGCTAATGGCAGTAGTCGTGTATTAGTTGCAACCGATGTGGCGGCTCGTGGGTTGGATATCAAATCATTGGAAATGGTAATTAACTATGAATTGTCATGGGATCCAGAGGTGCATGTTCATCGCATTGGTCGTACAGCGCGTGCAGGTGAAAGTGGGTTAGCGATTAGCCTTTGTGCTCCTGAAGAAGCTCAACGCGCTAATGTGTTAGAAGAAATGTTAAATATAAAGCTTAACTGGAAGTCAGTACCAACCGGCTTAACTATCACACCACTTGAAGCTTCAATGGTAACACTATGTATTGATGGTGGTAAAAAAGCGAAGATGCGACCTGGCGATATTCTTGGGGCGTTAACAGGAGATATTGGCTTGGCAGGGGATGATATTGGTAAAATTACTATTCATCCAATGCATGCATATGTCGCAATCAAACAGTCTGCTGCACGCCATGCTTGGAAACAATTGCAGCAAGGAAAAATTAAAGGTAAATCCGTTAAAGTAAGATTGTTAAAATAAAACTAGCAATATAGGCAACCATTAGCCGTGTGGTTTGTATGACATGGCTAATGGTAGGTAATCATTACTTAAAATGAATACAGAGATTCAATGGATTGACCGAGTTTTTCTGCCAGCTCAGAAGATGCATATCTATCCATCACAACCTCAATATATGCCGCACGATTTTGCGATTCAGCCATATTAATTGCGGCATCTAACTCATCGCAACGGGTGACCTTTTGGCAATACCAATCTTGGCAACCAAGTGCAGCAGGTAATTGGGCATAGTGCCATTGCGGTAAGTCATTATAGTAGGCTTCAGGATCTTTACAGAGTAAGCGTTCAATAAGATAACCATCATTATTAAGGACAAAAATAATGGGTTTTAAGCCAAAGCGAGCGAATTGGCTAATCTCTTGGGCGGTTAACTGATGAGAACCTTCACCAGTAATTAAGATAATACGGCGATTAGGTTCAGCTATTGCAGCACCAAAAGCCGCAGGTGTTGCCCAACCAATAGAGCCCCAGAGTGTTTGGTTATGGAATTGTGCATTTTGTGGAAGCAGAGCAAAACCTAATCCCATCGATGCTGTACCTGTTTCCGCGATAATAATATCGTCTTTTTTGAACATCTGCTCAAGTCGCGGATAAAGATAGTTTGCAGTAATTTGCCCATTTTCCCCCTGAACTGGCGTACCGAGACCTTGAGCTTTTATCCCTTGGTGATGCAATGAAGGAGCAAGCTCTTTGAGCTTAACCAGTACATCTTGCATATAGACTTGAGGATAGATAGCAGAGCCCACTTTCACATGGTCGGCAAGGATATTAATTCGATGCTCAGGGAGAATAGTAGCGGTAAAGCTACCAGAGTTAAAATCGGTAAGGACAGCTCCAATTCCCAGCACGCAATCACAACTTTCGACAAATTCACCTACTTGTGTATTCATTAATTTGCCGTTATAGATCCCCATATAAGTTGGATTGGATTCACTGACAATGCTTTTATCCATAAACATGGTGGCGTAAGGTAACCCAGTCTTATCAATAATTGCTTGCACTTCATTAGCATAGCCTAATCGAGCACTTAAAATACCAGGAATTATGCAGGCTTTTTGGCTTGAATTTAGCTTTTCTAAAATAGCCGTAACGGCGGCTGATAATGACTCATTATTACTTTTATGAATAACAGGGGTATCAGTATTTTTATCTGTAACGACTGGCATGACCGCATAATCTGCGGGTAAACCAATATAAACAGGACGGCGTTCACGTAGGGCCGTTATAATTAAGCGTTCGGTTTCGGCAATACAGTTTTCAGGGGTTAAAATTGCGTGAGCGCAGCTTAGGTGTTGACTCATTTGATAAAAAACATCGAAATCACCATTGCCGAGCGTATGGTGAACGAGTTTATGGTTTTTTTGTACACCACTGGCAGGCATACCAACTAAATGAAAGATAGGAAGATGTTCTGCATAGGAGCCTGCAATGCCGTTGAGTGCGCTTAATTCTCCTACACCAAATGTGGTTGAAAGTGCAGCGGCACCTTTAATACGAGCATATCCATCAGCTGCATATGAGGCATTGAGTTCATTACAATTACCAATCCAACGCATATTGTTACTTTCACAGACCGCATCTTCTATGGGGAATGCGTAATCACCTGCGACGCCAAAAATATCATTGATGCCGATCTCATTTAAGCGTGCTAAAACATGTTCGATGACGGTTTTATTCATTATATTATCTCCTAATGATCACGTTAGCCGATAATTCTGCTTTTTATTAGTTCTAACGTAGATCTTTCTTTAGTGGAAATTATTTATAATTATTCCATCTATAACAAAAACTCATAGGAGCAGACATGGATATACGTTCATTGCGTTATTTTGTTGAAGTGGTACAGCTAAATGGGTTTAGCCGAGCAGCAGAACGTTTATTTGTGACCCAACCTGCGATTAGCCGTAGCATTCAAAAGTTAGAGCAAGAGCTTGGTTATACATTATTAGTGAGAGAAAACGATGGAGTGAGACTGACGGATGAAGGCGAAATTTTATTGAGTCATGCAAAACAAATACTCAAACAATTTAATAGCATGAATAAGGCGTTAAAAGAGAAAGAAGGGCCTCTGTCCGGTATTTTGAATGTAGGATTACCACCTGTCATCGCGTCAACTTATTTTGCGGATATCATCATGGCATTTAGTCGACGTTACCCACAGGTGAATTAAAAATTTTGGAGCTAGGCACGCATAAGATGATGGAGGCGATGTTAAACGGCGAGGTGGAGACCGCGGCAGTGATGCTGCCTTTCGACAATGAATTGTTTGACTTACACGTTTTTTCGTCAGATCGATTGATGCTGTTAGTGAGTGAACAGCATCCGCTAGCTATGCGTAACTCGGTGAAGTTTGCAGAGCTTATTGATGAGCCGTTTATTTTCTTCTCTGAGGACTTTCGCATAAATGAGTTAGTCATGAGCGCTTGTGGGATCTATGGAAAAAAACCGGTTATTGCTGGGCGCAGTAGCCATTTAGATCTTGTAACAGCGATGGTAAGGGCAGGGGTTGGTGTAACATTATTACCAGATAGTATGTGGAATAAAACACGTGCAGATGGTTTGTCAATTATTCCTGTAATAGAGCCTGTACTCTCTTATGAAGTCGCTTTAGCAACATTGAAAAATAGTCATCAAAGCCGCAGGGCAAAAGCTTGGAATGCGCTGGCAAAAGAAATGTTAAACATCCAATAATGAGGCATTGATGGCAAAAATGTTTTTTATAGAAAGAAAAATGATTGTATAGCCACTTTCTCTTAAGGATAAGGAACAAGAAGACTTATTCGGGTTTAAAAAGCTATTTCAGGTTTTGCGCAGGCAGGGCAATGAGTGGGATCATATGCGGGTTCACCGGATCTATTGTCCGTTGAAGCTGAGCTTTCGCCGTAAAGGCAAACAACATCTGCCTGTGCGTAATCCAGCACCACTGGCAACGCCGGAGGCACTGAATCAGAGCTGGTCGGTTGATTTTATGCATGATGCGCTGATCTGCGGCAGGCGTTTCCGGACGTTCAATACCGTGGATGATTTTAATCGTGAAGCCCTGGCGATAGAAATTGCTCTGGATATCCCGGCACAACGCGTTGTCCGGGTATTGGACAGAATAGTTGCAACACGCGGATATCCGGTAAAAATGCGGATGGATAATGGTCCGGAGCTTATATCATTGACACTGGCGCACTGGGCGGAAGAGCATGGTGTGATACTGAAATTTATTAAACCGGGTAAACCGACTCAGAATGCCTTTATCGAGCGTTTTTACCGGACATACCGGACTGAAATACTGGATTTTATCTGTTTCGGACACTGAATGAAGTACGGGAAATCACGGAACGCTGGCTGAGGGAATATAACCGAGAGCGACCACATGAATCCCTGAATGATCTGACACCGGAAGAATACTGGTTATTAGCTGAAAATAACGAAATCTCAAAAAGTGTGTGGAACTGAAACGGGTGTACTTACATACCTGCCGCTCGGTCAAATTGAGTTGAGATACAGCGTCACGCTGCCGTAATCGTTTTTCACTAATAGCTTGAATAACATTGATCCGACTTAATTCTTTATCCGACATAGTTACCAACATTTTGAATGTACTTATCGTGGCAAAAGGTTTTATCCTTTATGCCGCAAAAAGTGACATTTCTAAATTGCTAAAAAGTGACATTACTAAATTGGTGCTACACCAAAAACTGGGATAAGATAATACTCTTAACTTAAATTGATGTGGTTGTTATGCATCTCAATTATCATTAAAAGGGAGTGTTATGGCATATCCGATATATTTAATGTTGAAAGGTAAAAATCAAGGTTTGATTTCGGCGGGATGTTCATCTCAGGATTCAATTGGTAATCGTTACCAAATTGGTCATGAAGATGAAATTCAAGTTATTGGGGTTCACTATGGTTCTTTTCGTGAACAGAATGCCTCATATAAACCCATTGTGTTCACTAAACCTATTGATAAATCTTCTCCCTTGCTGTCTGTTGCGCTTGATAATAATGAAGTTCTAGAGGCTAGTTTTATTTTTTATCGAACGAGTCAAAGCGGACAACTTGAAAAATATTATGAAGTCAAGCTAACAGGGGTTTCATTGATTGAAATCTCTGACATATTTCCTGATTCAATAAAAGATAATGAATCAATGCCTTTTCAGCGGATTCAGATGAAATATGAATCTATATCTAGAAGTCATTTAATGGCAAATACATCAAGCTACAGTATTAATAGTGAGATGGTTAAGTAGTTTTTAGCATCAAAAGATATGTACTACTTACACATATCTTTTGATATAACGTATTCATTTGGTGAGAAAATAGATGATTTGTAGCATGTGTAGTAGCCTTTTGAGGTTAAATCAATACTGACATAGGTCGAAAAGAAAAAGCTAAACACCATGCCTATTATAAAGATAACAGCGAAAAATCCAGCTATCCTATTATTCATTTTTTGTAGTTCTTTTTTATATCCCAATATAAAACTATAATATGAAAAATATAGTATCAAAGGAGCTGAAAAACACAGGAACCCTGTTTGAAATGAGAATAGAATTCTAGGCTTCATTTGAAAGTAATCAATATAATATGTTGTTGATAGATAGATCCCGAAGATTGCTAAAAGTAAAAGCGCTATAGATGATAAGATTAACTTTGTGGGCTCTAATTTAACCACGACTAAATCTCCCCCACAGAGTAAAAAATTGGTCTGGATGGTAAGGTGTTTCTGGTTTTCTTGCTCTGTGAGTTTTTAAGCCTTTAATGATAGTTGCACTAATTTGGAATTCATCATCTAACCAGTACAATAGTACCCCTACGGATACACCTACAGCAAACACCCCTAAAGCTACAAGTATGACACTTGTTCCAGTCGTTAAAGCAGCAGTAGTTAAACCTCCAGTTATGGCTGTCGTTATTTGAGTGCTGATAGCTAGCTTTGCCATGTCCATGGTTATATTCACAAAAAAATCAACCAAGGTATATTCATTCTTGAATATTAATTCAACAGTTCTATAAGCCGCTGAGAAAACTATCGCAAAGCGAGCTGCGCCTACAGAAATATTATTCATGCCTTGAGTGCCTACTCCCATGTATAAAATACGAGGGTTGTTGACTAAATAACGAGTTCCATTTAAGTATGCTCTTATTCCAGCATGGCCTGATAGGCGAATATAAACATTACCGTTTGGTCCTGTATATTGAGTTGCTCTGATATTGAGATTCCCAAACTCGTTAACAATTCTGTCTATTCTGTAGGCTTCATAAATATTTCCTGAAAATGAAGATATTATATCTCCAATGCCAAATAGTGTTTCTTTCGGATCTTTGAAAGGGGTTGGAGTCGATAGATTCTTTAAAAGATAATCAGCTTCTTCAATGGTGATAACTGCTGCGACATTATCATCATCTTTTTCATCATTAAGAATGGATTTAATTTTTAGTAAGCTAGTTTTATAGTAAAGTTCATCATAATTAGGTGCTTCTTCGAAACTAAATTTTGCGTCCGCATCAATGAGCGTTTTTGATATAGGGTCGTATTTATACGCCATATGGTTCTTCCTTTAATTTAGGTTATGGGGAGAAGTATAGCATTAATGACGCTGTTTATTCGACAATAAAACCCCTAAAACCCCTAAAACCCCTAAAACCCCTAAAACCCCTAAAACCCCAATGTGGTACTAATCAAAACGGAGCGAAGCGACAGAACCAACAAGATCATCGTAATATTAAACGACGGATACGCCCGATGCTCGGCTTTAAATCTTTTCGTCAGGCACAGACACGACTCACTGGCATTGAAATCGTCTCGATGTTACGTAAACAGCCCTCTAAGAACGCTTCGAGGGGAGGCTAACTCAACCGTTAAAACTAATTTTCAATCAAACGGTTATGGTTATCGCCATGCCGTCATTGGCGAACTGTGTGATAAAGCGCCTAATATCGAAAAGTGGGAGCAAGCACGATTTGGATTACCCCATTATCATTTTCCCAAAGAAGATGAATTCAACGGATTGAAGTTCATGGGCGAAGATTTTAATCAACGTCATGTGATAGAAGTCTGTCCATTTAGAGCATGGTCGCTAATTCTCAACCACACCCCAGACTATGACATGGTCAATGCTTATAATTTAGGGTTAATGTCATTGCTTGTGTATAAAGATGAAACCATGGTTGACCCCGATGAAATCGAAGATATGCGCGAATTTATCAACACACCAGATACCACCACGTCTTTTTTCTATCAACAGTGTTTTGATTTATCCAAAGTGCCTGTCATGACGGACGGTTACGATTACCCAGCTATTGTGACGGATGTACCTTTTAAAGAGCGCTATCGCCCTGCAATTTACTTAGACCTTCAACAAGTGGAAAATGCGCCAAAATTTGAGCATGACACCCAAATGTTTTATGTGGAAAACGACACGCAAATTATTGCCGCCTGGCGAGGTACTGCCAGTGTAAGAGACGCGCTTACGGATGCAACGTATCGTCCTATCCCTTGCCCGAAAAGCATTCTTTCAACCCAAAATGCCAAAGTGCATAAAGGTTTTTTAGAAGCTTATCAATGTGTCGAAAAATATTTTGTTCAAAAAATTGAAAAATTGAAAAGTAGCGCAGGTAATAAAAATAAGAATCTATATATCTGTGGTCACAGCTTAGGTGGGGCACTTGCTTTATTGCATTCGTCTGAATTAAGGGATAATAATCCGCTCTTATACACCTATGGTAGCCCGCGTGTTTTTACGGGCAGTGGCGTTAACGCCTTAGCATCCGTCAACCATTTTAGGCATGTCAATGATGCGGATACCGTCACCAGTGTGCCATTCGATACCAATATGGATAACTGGCTATTTAATGTCTATGGTCCATTGGGCACAGTTTTTGGGTTTGGCTGGACACAGGCAACATTGCCAACTATTCCACTGCAAAAAGCACTCCCTGATATTGGGGAAGTTTATTATCATCACGGCAATACCGTCAGTTTCTTTGAAGCCAGACAAATTGGTGAACGAAAAATTCCGTCTAAGGGCGGCAGAGAAAATGATTTTGTCGGGAAAGAACGCTGGCGTATGAATGGCAACTATAAATTTTACTTAGTCCCTGACATTGCCAATAAATTAAATGGTCAGTTAGAACAAGAGCAAAAAAATTATATTCATGCCATCAAAGCAGACCGGACTCTTATCGATGAAATATTTCCTAAAGGAAATAACCCATCGTTAGACACGATTATGACCATGGCAACCGACCACTCTATGGCCAGTAAATACCAAGTGATTATGAATAATCGGTTATTGAGTATGTTAGAGCCCACGAAAGCGCCTAAGTTAAGCGCTTCAAAACAGCGATTTGAAGAACTCATTCATCACAAAGATGCTTATCCGTTAAACGCGCAGCGTAATACGACGTTTATCGCGCTTGAAAACGCGCTTAAGAATGAGGTCAAACGAAGTACAGAAAAAAATGATATATTGAAACAGGCACTTGAACGCTACAAGGATGAAATACATGAAATTTAAAGCGAATAAAACGGTATTGGCTATGCTGTTCGGCCTGTTTTTTTTACACGGCTGTGCAGCTAATAACAGTATGTTTTCACCCCCATTAGACGGAGAAAATATTCATTTTACCGCCACTGTGCCTAACGAATTAGAGGCCTTACCCATTTCAGCGACCTATCGCTCTGAAATTTGCCGTAAAGAACGCCGAAACTCCAATAGGGAGACGTATACTATCCCTGGGTTTCATCGAGAAGAATATCCATTAGCGACGAATGCCTCGAATCAAGTAGAGGCGGATATTCCGAAATCTGGGGGAGGAAAATGTGATTGGAAACTCAGTAATATTAAATTTGAAGTGAAACTCAAAGATCCATCAAAAATAGATCCGTTAATATCAAAAAACTTTGGTATGGAAGCCACCTTTGTGCTTGATAACAATGCACCAGCGACTTTTGATGGCGGCTATGAAAAAAAATCAGGAGATATAAATGAGCAGTTAATATTATTTCCGTTGATTAGCGAGCGATTTATAGGGGGGTATGTCAAACAATTTTGGTTAATAGCTAAATATGAAACTATGACCTATAAAGTAATAAACACTCAAAATATCAATATAAATATTGATTATAGATCTAACATAAAAAGTTACTGGGTTGGGGCAAAAAAGAAAGGCGAAGATTCTTTTTTAAAGTATCCAAATGGCGATGTTATTCTTAATTCTGAAGTTGAACCTGAGTATAAAAAACTACTTGAAATATCAGAATCCATGATCCAAAAATAAAAACACTAACTTATACACATTATATGGGTGTAATATTTTTATATGAAATGTAAAACACTCCCCATTATTACCTCTTTGCTTTCTTTGTTGTTTATGTCTGATGCACTTGCTTTAAAAACGTGCTCAAATGAGCAGAGAAATATTAACAAACAGAACGCTTATATAATTACCAGTGATATTTTTTATGGTCCCGTAAAATCTGTAAAAGCCATACACACGAGACCTGAAAATAAATACGGTAAAACCGATAATGGAACAAGAGTATATCAATTCTCAGATTGTAATGAGCTGACTGAATTCAGCTGGAAATCTCAAAGAGTCATATCACCGTCGGATTCTGTAACCTTTGTTTCAGACGGGGAATTAATTGGCAGTAATCCTTACCATGTTAAAGCTGTCTCTGACTTCAGTGCCTCCAGTAACTCCAGCTATACCAATGCCAGCTTATTTTATTACACTGATAGCAATGGGCGGATTATCAAAAATGAGGAAATAGTTCTGACTAAAAACAGAGTCTTTTCTGATGCCGATGAAGAAAATAAACGCCGTGAATTGTCAGAAAATTCAGACGATACTTTTTCTGTTTCAGTTATTAACTGGAATAATGGACTTATTAATAACAGGGTTGTGTCCACTCCCCCTAAAATAAT